>NZ_JBUYEN020000009.1:0-253098 GCF_055229415.2 Bradyrhizobium sp. Leo114
TCTGACCGCGCTGGCAATTCTCGGTCGCCTCGCCGAACAACGCCCCGAACAGTTCGGTCCGCCGCAGCACACCATCGTGCAGCGCTTGTTGCGATCGCTCAGACGCAAAGCAGCCGAGACGATCATCCCGCGCACGGCTGAGGGTGCGGCACTGGCCGCTGATCCCGGGACTGGGGCCGCCGCTGCGTGTGATGGGCACTCCGCGACGTCCCCAGTCCCTCCGATCCTGCGAGCAATGACGCAACCTCGGACCGGCCGACAGTCGGCGCTACATCCGTCAAGCGAAAGTAACATCCTCAGGTGAGGCAATACGAGGTGGCGCGTTTGAGAGCAGAACTGGAAGGACGCCTCGGGCGGCGACCACCTGATCGGATCGCCTGAGCTTAGGAACTCGATTTCCCAGCTGACTACCGGAACGAGACGCGCGGCTGATCGTTGTCGATGTTCCAGCGGGCCGTCGTTAGGTCCTCTGGCTAGCCAATCTCGACCTCCAGCAGCACCATCGCGACTGCGACAGGCCTGGGTCGCTGCAGAAACGATAGTCTTCTTCGTTTTTGCACCGCCGCCAGATTAGGAACAAAGGCTCCGCGCGCGAATTGTATGGTGTGCCCACACGATCACCAACCGGGTGTGCACAGCCCCCCCCCCCCCCCCGCAGCTCGGTCTTACCCCCGGCCGGGCTGCGCCTTAATGCCCGCAACGGCTGGCGGTAGGATTCAATCGCTCGGATCTACCGAGGAGGCCGCGATGGCTTGTTCTACATCCCTGACCAACGCTCGGTGGTGTTCGGCAAGCTTTGCAAAGAGTGCTTTCTTCGTCGCGTTTGTCGCGAGCTTGCTGATTAGATCGCACTCCTCGGCTTCATTCCGAAGCTTTTCCAGGTGCGCCTGCATATCCTTCATGGTTCTTTCCGGGTTCCAGGAAGACCCAGGAATAGGGCAGGCAGGTATCCCAAGGCAATAACCTGCGGAAGCTCATGCCGGGGCCAATGCCATGCACTGGGCTCGACGCTTCCCGACATCTTGAATCGAGGCGCAGCGGACCGGCCCAATTTTCCCTGACGTCTTAACTTACTTGAATGTAGCTCTAGACTGTCCGCGATTAGCGTTTTTACATGGAAGGCAAACGTAAGCGCAATCGGGCCAAACAGACCACTTCACTCCAGGAACGACTGATCAGCTCTGCCGAAGAGGCTCGCGCTCGCGCAAGACACCTATCGCCCGGTGCCGAGCGGGAGAAGCTGCTTCGAAAAGCGCGGCAAGCCGCGCGCGCGGCGGAGCTGGATGAGGTTCTTAGCTTGGGCCCATCGAAATGACGTGCAGATAGACTTCGCGAGGCTCGGGGGTGGCGCATGGGCGACAGCCGAGATGTGCCAGGCGTCGTCGGCGATCTTGCGAAACCGCCTGGTCCAGTCGTTGCCGCGGCGTGTGAACACCTTGATCGTCTCATTGGCGAGGTGGACCTGGACGCGGTAGCCGTCGAACTTGATCTCATGGATCCATCTGGCGCCGGTCGGCACACGCTCGATCTCGGTGGCCGGCGCCGGCTCGACAAGGCCCGGGTAAGGCGCCTTGGTGCCGAGCGCCGCCGGCTTCTTACGCTGAAACGCCACTCGCATGACTCCACGCGACGAAGGCCGATTCAAAGTGCCGCAACTTGATTCGTTCCGGTCCGGAGTTCCACGTGTTTCGGCGCTGTCCGACGACGGAACTTGGAAACCTTTTTTGGCAGTTCCGGGTTTTACCTCCTTGGCAGGACCTACCGGAGGGAGATGCCATGCAGGAGTATCGCATTTTCGTTCTAGGTCGGGACGGACGCATTATGGACCGACACGAATTCCTGGCTCCTGATGATAACGGGGCGCAAGAGCGCGCCAAGCAGATGGTGGATGGCCACGACATCGAGCTATGGGAGCGAGCGCGAAAGATAGCGGAACTGAGGAGCAAGGAGGGCGGAGGGGGATGACGGTGGGAGCTTGCCCCAACTTGTCTTTGCCGCGGTGCTGCGTCCACGCACTACGATCATCAATGCGCACCGATGTGCCTACCGCTGCGGTGGCTTGCGCGCAGAGAAAATCCCGTATCCCGCTGTCGTGCAGGCAAACTTAACGTCCACGGCTGTGGGCGGTTACTCTCGATGCTCGGTCCAGCTTCGCTCCCCCGCACTGGCATTAGTAGATGCGCATGGTCAGCCCTAGCGTCGAGTCTAGCATCTGATGTGTAAGCTCTGGTTGAGCCCCGCATCTACAACAGCTTTCGTCATGGTTCCTGGATGCGTGGAAGCTGGGAGATCTGGGGCGTGTCGCCCATATCCGCCGCTCTGTTCATCCTTCTTCGCTCGTGATGCTGATCCGGTACAACAAGCGATCGCCAGCCTCGACATCGAGGCTCCAACTCTCCCCGGGCTGTAACCATGTTTCGATGTCTCGGGTCAGCAACAGAGCTTCCTTCCAAGCAGCGCGATCGTCTCGAAGCTCGGTTCCGACTTCATCCCGAAACGGGAACTTTCCGTTGATGTGAAAGAAGAAACGGGGCATTGACCGCAAACCACGACTTTCCGTCCGCAAACGCGACCTTCCGCAGACCGTTCCTAAACGGCTGGGCTAGGAACGTTAAACCGGCCGGGTGAATTGAAGTTGAGTGGGGCCAATCGGCGCCCGGGGGCGAGCGCGGACCAGTGTCATGGCTGAGCACGGAGATATTTGCCGCACGCGAGCCGAGCACTGCCGGCAACAAGCCGCGAAGACGGTCTCTTCGATAGACAAGCAGCAACTGCTGCGGCTTTCCGAAGAATGGCTGAGGCTCGCACAGCGCCCCTCATTCAGGGACGAGTTGGCTGCCGACGGCAGTGAGGCTATCGACCCCGCTCTCAGGCATCCAACGGTTCACTGAGCGTTCGCAGTCAGATGAGAAGGAAAGAACCATGAAAACGATCTATTTCGCTTCGATTTGTGGCGCCACTTTTTTGATAGTCACCAGCTTCGCAAACGCACAAGGAACGGGCGTTAGTGCAAACCGCGATCAGGGCGTCACGCCCAAGCAATGCTGGGATGTCAGCAGCAACATCATTCGCGAAAAGAACCCGAGCTCCGCTGGCGCATCATCTTCGGAAAAGGCACCTGAAACGACTGTGGGCTCAAGCACGCCGGGCCCAACTGGTTCTGGCGCTTCGGGCTCAACCGGCTCCACTGGAAATGCGTCGGCACGTCCGGCGGGAATGCCGGATTGCTGACACGCCAAAAGAGCTTTGCTCGTATAGATCACAGTGGCGGCTTGTTTCGTTGAGCGCGAACTTCACCGCCAATTGGTCCGATGACGATGAGCGGAGATCGGAATGATCCTAGTCGGGAGACCGTTATGTCGTGACTTACGCGAACAACTCGTTGCCAGCAGGCGTGATTTTCGCATACGGGGCGCACCTCCTGGCCCCGCTTCTCGAACAAGCCAAAAATGAACAATTTTGCGGACTTATTTCCGGCGGAGGTGACCATGAGCCAGAGCACCGATCGCCAAGAGTTAGAGCGCCAGCTCGAGCAAGCGAAGCGGCTGGCTTCCGAGATAACCGACCAAACGACCTATCAGCGGCTCAAGGCGTTCGTCGAGGATCTGGGAGAGAGCCTGCAACGGCGCTTAGCTGCGCGCCGGTCCAAGCAAGCAATCAGGGCTCGTGCCCACGAACTCTGGGAACAGCACGGGCGGCCTACGGGGCGGGATCTAGAGTTCTGGTTACAGGCAGAGCGGGAACTTAGCGAGGATGAAAACGAGTGAGCGCATATTCCGAAGTGGACGCACCTAGCCAAGCGAGAGTTCTGGCCCCCGTTTCTTAGGAGCGCGTGCTATTGTGTCGGCACACAGGAGGGAGACGCGATGTCGACGTCAAAGAAGCCGCTGAAGCCCGACGATTTTCCCGTGAGTGCCGAAGGCAAAACGATCAAGAAGCAGGACGGCACGCCGATCGCGACGACGGAAGATTCACCTATCGCTGATGACGTGGCCGAGCGCCTCAATGAGGACGAAGCCCGCCGCGAAGAAGATAAGTGGGCCTGATCTTCCGTCGTCGATGGACGACGGGCGGCCGCGTGCGATCAGTCATCGATCAGCGTGCCGATCAACTCGAGGAGCGCTCGGTGTTCTGGCCCATTAGCTCCGTCTCGAAGAAATTTACCTATGGCCGTGTCGGACACCTGTCCTCCGGAGCTTAGATTCGGCTGATGCCTTACGACGGGCATCTTGGAAGTCGGATCCCGCGCCAGGAACCAGGTGTCCCCGTTGCTGCTTTCGTACAAGATTCGTTCCGTCATGGAGATGTAAGCGGACCCACGACGTTCCGTTCCTCTCTGGGGTCGGCATAAGCAAACTTTATGCGGCGATCTTGTCTTCCTTGTCGGGGCCGCGCATGACGATCTTGAGCGTGGCATCCGGCAGCGGTCGTTGCAGGGCCTTGGCCTCATCCCATGGCGCGCGTAGCCAGACGTCGCGCTCCTCGTCAGTCGTGAGGATGACCGGCATGGCCTTGCCATGGATCGGTTTGACGACAGCGTTCGCCTCGGTGGTCAGGAAGCGATAGACGAGGTGAGGGCCAGGGATCGGCTTCGACTTGGTGCCCCGATCACCCTTGAACTCGGTCCAGATCCCGGCAAAGGCCGTAAGCGGGCGGTCCTCATTCAGCGCGAACCAGACCACGTCCTTTTTCTTCGTGGCCGGATTTGGCTCCGGCGCATATTCAGCGAAGCTGTTGAAGGGGACCAGGCTAGGGTTCTCCGGCTTGAGCCAGCCGCGCCAGTGCGGAGATTTGGTGTTGCCGATGTTCGTCACGGGCGGACCAGGTTTGCTCGGCGGAGGCGGCATGCCCCAGCACATCAGCGCCAGCTCACGGCCGTCGCCGGCGTTGCGCACCACGGGTGCCGGATAATCCGGAAAGACGCCGGGCATCGGCGGCAGGTTGCCGACGTAGCGGTTTACGACCCGGAACAGCGCGCGGATTGCTTCCTGGTTGGTGGTTATCGAATAGAGATTGCACATCAGATGTCCTTAGCGTTCGCCCGGCCACCATGTCGATGGCGGATCCTGCGCGCTGATCTTGTTCGGCCGCAACGCGACCAGGTGGCTGCGCTTGTAGGGATAGCCGCTCGTCTGAGCACAGCTTGCAGCGCATGTAGCGCTCGAGCTCGTGAATGGGTGTCGACTTGCGCCGGCGGATGATGTCGAGGGCGACCGTCTGACGGGTACTGCAGCCCAGGCACTTCACCTCGAGATAGCTGTAGCCGGCGTTGAGCGCGTCGCCGAGCGCAGGCGAGGGCTGCGCCGGTCCGTGAAAGGCCAGCATGCGCATGTTCCAGGCTTGGCATGCGAGCCGATCTGCGTCCTTGCGCGCCTTGGCCGCCTGCTCGGCAGCGGAGCGCACGGATGCGCCGTAGATGCTCTCGCGTGCTTGGTGCCCATGACATGAAAAATGCGCTGTGGGGTTCGCTGCGGCAAGCCGCTAGGGCTCGCGGCTGGCAGCATCACAAGCAACTAACGAGGTGTGCTCCGGCGATGGCCGTGAACGAAGTCCGAACGGGGGTTTGCCAACTCGGAGGCTGGAATTGTCGACCGTCAGCGCCGCGAACGGACCGAGAATAAGCTAAGTTGTTGATGATGTTTCGATTTGTGGTGAGCGCGGAGGGACTCGAACCCTCGACCCCATGATTAAAAGTCAAAAATTACCTGATTTATTGCGTCTTATGTGTCCCTAATAAGCACTAATTCCTTTGGAAACGTTGACTTTTATCGCCATCCAATCATAGGGTCTCCTACTGCTTATTAGAAACGTTGCTGATTAGATGCTGATTAGAAATCGGCCTCAGCCAACCCTATGATTTGGACCCGCAATGCCGAAAGCCATCCTCACCACCAAGAAGGCCGTTGACGACATCCCGCATCCCGAGACGGGCCAGACCATCTATTGGGACACCGGCCTGACCGGCTTTGGCGTCTTGGCCGGCGCCCGCGCCAAGACCTTCATTCTGGAACGCCGCGTCAACGGCAAGCCGCGCCGCATCACCATTGGCCGGGTCGGCGAGGTCACCTTGCAGAAGGCCAGATCGGACGCCGAGCAACTGATCGGCGAGATGGCAAGCGGCACCGACCCGGTGCTGCGCAAGCGCGATCAGACCGCAGGCGGCCTCACCCTGCGGCAGGCCTGGGAACTGCACAAGGAGGCGATGACGAAGAAAGGCAATTCGCAGACGACCTTTGACGACTACCAGACCAAGCTCGATTGCCACATGTCCGACTGGCTTGACCGGCCCATCATCGAGATCACGCGGCAGACCGCCCGGGAGCGGCACACCCATATCGGCGAGAACAATGGAACCTATATGGCGAACGGCTGCATGCGGGTCCTGCGCGCGATCTGGCGCCGGGCGCGGCGGGAGCATCCCGAGCTGCCGGAGCCGCCGACCATGAACGTCGACTTCTATCCGGAGCAGGGCCGGACCGCTGTCATCAACGATTGGACCGCATGGTGGAGTGGCGTGCAACAGATCGACAATTCCGTGCGCCGGGATTTTTACATGTGGCTGGCGTTCTCCGGATGCCGGTCCGGCGAGAGTATGAGCATGGAGGTCGCCAACATCGATCTGGAAAACCGCATCGTGAAATATCCGAACACCAAGACCAAGCCGTTCGAGATGCCGCTGAGCGACTTCCAGACCGCGCTACTGCGCAAGCGCATCAAGCAGAACGCCGAGGAGTTCGGCGCCGATTGCACGTGGCTATTCCCTTCGATCACATCGGAGAGCGGCCACCTTGAGGAGGAAAAACTGACGGCGGCCGAACCGGAACTGTTCACGCAACATTGGTCTCCGCACACACTGCGCCATAGCTGGATCACCATCGCCGATCAGAAGGTGAAGATTTCCGACTCGCATCAGCGCATGCTCACCAACCACAAGCCACGGCGAACCAAGAGCAATGACGCGCACGCCGGCTACATCCATCCCGACCTCGATGATCTGCGGGAGAGTCAGCAGCTCATGACCGATTATCTGCTCAAGCAGATCAAGCCGAAGCCGGGCCAGGGAAAGAGGCGTGGTGGAACTGGCAACGTGATCCCGTTCAAGAAAACCGCCTGACCCGCCGTCATGTGCCGTCGAAAATGCGCATCCCCTTGATCCGCAACAACAAGTACAAACTGGCACCTCGTGATCGTTGACTGCGCCGAGGACCAGCGCAAACTCTGTAGCGCAAGATACGGCGCAAAGCCGTGCGGTAGCGTTGGAGAGGCGTTGATCCCATGCAGCAAAAGCCAGAGCAGTTCTCTGAATACCTAACGACGGTTGAGGCGGCCCAATATTTGAAGTTGAGCCGGCAGTTTCTGGAAGGTGCAAGGCATCGCGGCGACGGCTCCGGCCCGCCCTTCGTCAAGCTTAAACGCGCCGTTCGCTATCGGCGCAGAGTGCTTGACGCATGGATGGCTTCCAACGAGCACGCGCCGGATAAGCCGGTGCAGCGGTGAAATGGGGCCAACAGCTCGTCGCTCCCGACGACAATCTACGCTGCGATGCCGTCACCACGAACCCCTCCGTCCGCTGCGCGCTCATCGCATCGCAGCTCAGAGACGGCCGTCAGGTTTGCTTTCGCCACGCCAGGACTCCAACCGTCCGATATGGCAACGGCAACCGCTTCACCGCCTTCGGCGCCATGATGGCCGCCGCGCTCGGCGACATCGAGCCGCCAGACGTTTGCGCGTCAAAGAGCAGATGATCATATCCCCAAAAGAGATACCCCGCCGCAGCGGTCACCTGCGACGGGGCGAGAAAGCCAACACCACCGATCAAAGCAGCGTCCCATGCTAAATACTGTCCACCGCGCCAACGCGCAAGCGACATCGGCGCAAAGGTTCGCCGACGAAACGCCAGGACAGCGCGCGCGGCATCATGAGATCGCACGGCGCTATCGACGCGGGAAGCGTCGCGACCGTAAATTCCCCAACCTGCGCAAGCGCGAATTAGAGCGCGTCTTTCGAGATCGATACGGCGGCGACACATTGCCGGACGACGATGCCGGCCGCGACGATCTGCGCCTGATGGCCGATCATCTCGCGCAGCTCAGCGCCGATCACATCCGCCGATGGGCGCGGGCATGGGCGCCGTGGGCCGATGATGATGCGCTCACCGCGCATGTTGGCGACGGCAGACGCTGGACAGCCACCGCGCTCGCCAAGGCGCTCAACCTCGACGACGAAACTCGGACCCGGCTTCGGATCAAGACCATCGGCGCGGTGGACCGTAGCAAGAGGCAGCGGGCGGAAAGGCGCAGGGAGCGCAAGGCAACGAAGGAAGCGGAACGCCGCGCGAAAGCCGGTGCCAAACCGCATGCCCTATCAGAGGCGCGCACCAAACCCTGGGAGGCGCTTGGCATCAGCGAGAGCACCTACCGGCGCAGGAAACGGCGTCAAACGGAGAGCGGTGACAGTAATTCGTGGCGCATACACTTAGATTCTCAAAGGGGCACGAATCGCTGTCACCACAGCGGGCCGCCGCCCCTAAAGGGCGGCTCGCAGGCCCGCGCAGAGGTGGTTGCATGCACGACGGCCAAACTGTCGGACGTGGATGGAGCTATCGCACCGGAGGCAGTCCATCCGGATAGAGTCTTTCCTGTTGCTGCGCGCGAGAGCAAAAAACCAACCGAAATCCACTTTGGCAGGCAGAGTCTTAGTACGCGCAAATCGCACGATTTGGGTAATGGCGCCGCGCCCGCGAAACGCGCGCGGCCATCAAGCCCGCCGCCGCATTCCACTATGTCCGCCCGAAAGGAAACCGCCATGAAGCCGAAACCCTTCGACGATGCGAACCATTTCTCGAAATACTTTGCCATGCTCCAGAAACTGTTCGGCCGCACCGACGATGCGCCCGCCGCCCGCATCGTGCTGTGGCGCGCCGTCCAACAGAGCGACAATCCGGCTCTGGCCCGCCCCCTGATCGCCGACGCCGTCATGGCGCGGCGTTTCGAGCCCGCCGACAACGGTATGACGCTCGCGGAATTCATCCGGGCCGGCTCGTGGCGCGTCGAAAACCTACCCTTCAATCGGGCAGCGTGACGGGCCACAGCGCGGCGCTGGCGCGCGTTTGGACACCGGGCCGCTGTCTGACTACCCCGGGGCCGCATTGATGCGCTGAGAGGCCGCCCCGGAGGCTTGCGTTACACACCATTACGTCATGCGGGCACATGGCTTTTGGAAGTAGAAGCAGAAAAAAGCAGAGAGCGTTATCAGTGGGAAACAAGGAGGGTGAAATATGACGCGCGATTTCGATCACATCGCAAAAGCTATGCTTGACGCGGTGCCCGGAGTGCCGAGCTTTGAACTGCTAAAGGGGCTTGCGGTCGCCGTGAACGCCGCCTTTGTGACGCTGGATATGCCGAGAGATGAGCAGCTTGAGCTTTTCGATAAATGGTCGGCGATGGTGCGCGATGAACTGGAACAATCGCCCCGGTTGCCATTGTCCCGGCCTGCCGACTCGTGATCGCGCATGTCAGATCAGTCTCAATTTCACGCCAACGTGGCGCAGTTATGAGACAGAAATCCGATAGGCCCTGGGAAAAGCTCGGCATGAGCCGGGCGACTTGGTATCGCCACTACAAGCCGACCAAGGCGCGCAAGAAGATCACCATCCACGACACGGCGAAGCATTTCGGCGCAACCAGCACGCGATCATTCCAGCGCATGATGCGGGTGTTGTCATCCGAACTGGCCGGCTATGTCCATGCCGGTCATTTCTCAATTGCGCAGGCAGACCGAATACTGAGCAGCCCGGAACATCTGCGCCGGTTTCGAGAGTTGGTTGCGGAATCCAAGGCGCCAGGAGCCGAAGCGAAAGCACCGGATCAAAAATAATATCTCGTCGCGCCCATCACCACCACGAAGCGGCGAAGGGACGGTAGAGGCGAACATGGCTGACAAAAACCGGGTACCGCCGGAGTCCGGTTTCCTGAACGGCGTCGGGCTGAACCAAGGCGGGCGGCCTCGCAAGGACGGCTCCCGCGCCGACAACCGGATCACGCTCAAGGAGCTTGGACTGACGAAGCGCGATGCGGCACGAGCGCGCCTCTACGCGAGCTTCTCGGAGGAGGAGTTCGAAGCAGCGCTCGATGCGCGTGAAGCAGACATCTGCGCGGGCAAGCGAGCGCGCCCGCCGGAAGCATATTTGTGTGATCGTCGAGCAAACAGCAATTACGAGCGTGAAGCCCGCGCTAACATCGCCCGCATCATCTCCACGGCGCGCCTGATCGCGAAAGCGCATAAGTTCGATCCGAGCGAGAGCGGCGAGTTACTTCGGCGGATGGCGGAGCGCACCATCGAGCTTTGGACGAAGCTGCGATGAAAAAAGCAATCTCTCCTCCGGCGAATAGAGGCACCGGGAGGGTGGCGGGAGCGGGTCGCGCCCGCGCGCCCGCCCCCGCTAGCGACGAAGATTTCCCGGGGCTACAAATGGGTTCCGGCATCATGGTGCGGGCGCTGCGCAACGTGCCGCATCGGGTGCGGCGTGAGACCCGGAATTAGGCGCCCGACGCCAGCAGCCGCTCCCGGGCCTCTTCCCTCGTAAGAGCTGGGTACGCGGCCACGACCTCCGCTACGAGTTCTTCCAGATAGAGCGGGTCGGGGTTCTCCGAGAAACCACCGCGTTTCGCGGCAGTTTCCGGTTTTGGTGTCTGCATCCCGTTCGACCTATCTTCCGGCGTTCTCATTCAGGGAACACCGGCCTTACGCCAAGAAGCCCTGGGAGGCCCGAGTTAGCGGGCAGCTTCTTGACCATAGCCTTTACTGGCGGCGTTGAGCCTTCTATCGGCTCTCCATCACCAAAAAGGGCAGGGTATCTGCCCTCTATGATTTTCGTGTATGGCAGTTCCTGCGGTGATGTTCCCTGAACAAGCGCCATGCCGGCAGGGACATTAAACGAAAGTTTGAGGTCGATTGTGCCATCGGCGTTTTCGATGGCCGTCCCGACGTAATCACCACCGCCGATGTCGCGGCCTGTCACCGAGCTGCCCGTGATGGTGAAAACCCCAATGCCAATATCCGCTGCGCCACAATAGACGAAGCCATACGTCCCCTCGATACCCATTCGATCACCACTTTCGCTTAAGAGATTTTGATATTTGCAGGCGGTCCCCGGCTACCGATAGTCAGGATGGGTCCGGGCGCGGAGTATCTGGATCATCTCATCAACGTTGAGCCCGCGGCTGTGCAGGGTTGCCCGCATGGGATCGAAAACGCGATACATGCGCATATAGCCCGGCACAGACTGAGAATGCGAGTTGAGATCGCGGTCGGCGAAGTGCTGGAAGCGCTTCATGTCCTCGACCAAATAGGTCGCTATGCCGTAGTGGTCTTCGTTGTTTCCGTCGAAGCCGGCGAACCGTACGTCAGTACCGAAGGGGTCGGCCTCGGCAGCTAGGCGTTCCTTGTCGGGATCGGATAGCGCCTCATAGCCTTGTTCGAGGAACCTCCACATGTCCAAAATATTGCAGGTTTCGGTCACAGCCGGAGGGTCTTCTCCCTTTTCAAACGGGATAGCGTCGCCATACTTCCAATTGAAGCCCCAGAGCTTGTCATAGTAGATCGATTTCGAAACAAATTCCGGGTCAAAATTTCCCTGAATTCCCATGGCCTTGTACATGTCGGCCAGCATCAAAATGATCAACTTTTCGCCGTCGCTCAATTTCATCCGAATCACCCCCATTGAGACGCACGTTGTACTTCGTGCTTGGCTCAACCGGAAGGCACTACGATAGGAGCATGAGCCGACCTTGTGGCGTTGCCGGGCCGCGCAGGGTGCCGTCAGCCGTTGCCCATCCTGAGCGGCTCGTGTCCGCCAGCGCCCATGCCCTCGACATCGCAAAGCAGAACATCGGTGGTCGTGCCGCCTTCGCTGCTCTGCCGATGCACGACGCCCTTGATCATGAACTGCATCGTGTTGTGCGGCAACAGAAGCGGCGACTCCAACGTCACGGTTTGCCCGATGTGCTCCATCCACAGTGAGCCGGAGTCGACCAGCCATCCCGGCACGGTCAGTTCGCCGTCGACCATCTTGAGCAGAATCCAGTCCTTCTCATGGTTGGCGCGGTCCTGCATGTCCTGATCGCTGCCGCTCTCCTCCGCCATGACCCGCATCGGCCGGTTGAAGCCGGGAATGCGGGCGATGCCTTCCGTCGCGCGGTTGGCGTCGGCGGAGTCGTTGTTATGATCCATGCCACCGACGATGACCGGGTCGGCCTGATCCCAGGTTTGCAACAGCACGCGCCCGCGCACCATGTTGAAGCCCTCGCGGACCACGAGGCCGCCGCTCTGCGCGCCGCGAAAACCGACGATGCCCTCGGCGCTGTCCATCAGATGCACATTCCGCATCCGGCACAGCCGCTCAACGAACGCAAAGCGGGTCTCGCCGAAATGTTCGGACACGCGCTTGAACGGCCGCGACGCGTCGCAGATCACCTTGAAGTTCACGCCGACCTTGCCGAACGTGGCCGACCCGATCTGTTGCAGCGTTTGATTGATGTACTGCCCGGGCTTGGTGTCGACGGTGGACGCGACGACATGCTGCGATTTCGACGCGATGCCGATCTGCACGCCGTGCTGATAGCCATCGGCCACTGCTTGCCGCTGGTACACGAAACCATCGAGGGCGCGGCGGCCGGCGAGCGTCACGGTGACCGGATCACCGGGCTTCAATTTGAGATCGGAAAGAGTCTTGGCGTTGGTGCTGATCTCGGCGACCGTGAGCATGGCGTGAGTGATGAACTCGTTATCAATCGAGCGCATGACCTCGACCGTTTTCCAATTGTTGTAGCGCTCGCCGAACGCGGTGACCTCGCAAATCTCGGTTGGTTTCGGCATCAGCTTGATCTCCGGATGGCGCGCACCATCTCGCGCTGACAGAACACCCGGCGCACAAGTGACGCAAGCTCGGGCGTGTGAATTGCCGCAGCGGCTGCGCTTTTTGTTTGTAAAAAAATTAGACATCCTGAAACGATGCGAGTGATCTTGCCCGATCAACAACGCGCATGGGTCGCATGAACAAGGTGATGTTCTTCCCGGCGCCGGCCGGCAATGTCCGATGGGATACCATCACAGTCGCGAAGCTGGCCGGGGTTGAGCAGCAGGTGTTGCTCTATTGGCGCCGGCACTTTCGTTTCCTCGGCGGACCGAAGCGAGGCGCGCAAGGCTTGGCGGGTTATATGCACGATATACTCGATTGTCTCGTTGCTGCCGCCGTTGGCGAGATCGTTAAGCGCGGCATCCATCCCGAGGACGCGTGCGCCTTCGAACTCGATTTGCGCACAACGTTTGAATGCATGCAGGAAGGCAAGGGCTGGCCGTCGATTATCGGCTGCATTCCGCAAGGCCGCGATGCCGCGCGCGTTGGAAACCCTTTCTGGACAATCGACCCTGAGCTGACGATGGCCGAAGCGCTGACGCGCTCGCCGAACAACACCATGCTTGTGCTCGATCTAGCGCCGATCATGGCGCGCGTCAGCGCGGAGCTTGGCATCACGCTGCCTGGGAGGTGAACCCATGCGCGATGGCGACAAGAACAAGATCGCCGACGAACTGCATCGCATCGTCACCGACTATATGCGAACGCCCGAATTCGAGGCCCGCGCGATGGCGGCCTGCGTCGAGATCGAGCGCGGCGGCCTGCGCACCGATGCCGAGCTGGCCGCCGCGCTCGGCGTGCCGGTATTCCTGCTCGACTTCGCAAGGCGCCAACAGATGGCGAACGTCGGCAGTGGGAGCGGTCTGCAATGAAGCTGCTCAACCGCATCGTCACCGCGGCCCGCGTCGCGAAGCGCAGCTTTGATGCTGCCGGTGGCTCCGGCCGTTGGCCGCGCCGGGCAACGATCTGGGCGCAGAATTCGCAGAGCCTCGCGGCCCAAAAGATCATCGCGCACCGGTCCGCGTATCTGGCGCACAATTCCCCGCATGGCGCGAGCTTCGTCGAAGCCTGGACCACCGCGCTGGTTGGCGACGGTCCAAGCGTGCGCAGCGCGCATCCCGACCCGGACATGCGCGCCGAGATCGAAGCGCGCTTTGCGGAGTGGTGCCTGCATGCCGACATCGAAGGCGTCTCCGATCTGGCGGGCCTGTTGCAGACCGCGACCCGCAGCGTCGCGCAATCGGGTGAGGCGGTCTTTCACATGCCCGTCGACCAAGACGGCCGGATGTCGCTGCGGCTGCTTTCATCCGAGCAGTTGGACTCCTCGCGCACGGTGCCGTCGCTCGGCATGACCGGCGATCTGCCGCGCATCGTCTCCGGTGTTGAGTTCGATAGCAGCGGGCGCAGGGCCGGCTATTGGCTGTTGCCAGATGCGCCGGACGCGCCATGGTCGAGCGTCGCGCCATCGCAGCGCGTGCCTGCGGAGGATGTCGCGCATCTGTTCGTGCGTCGCTTCCCAGGCCAAGTGCGCGGGCTGTCTTGGCTGACGCCGATTGCGACGCGCTTGCAGGAAATGGACACGCTCGAAGACTCCGCGCTGGTGAAGGCGCGGACAACGGCATTGTTCGCGGGCTTCGTCACCGATGCCGAGGGCATGGGCCTTTTCGACCCCGGCATCGGCAACGGTGCGCCGTTCGATCCGAACAGCGTCGAGTTTGAGCCGGGCACGCTGCAATACCTGCCGCCCGGCAGCGACATCAAGTTCACGCCGGTCGCCGACATGGGGCAGGTGCACGAGCTGATGCGGACGATGCTGCGCTCCATCGCGGCCGGTGGCGGGCTCACCTATGAGCTTTTGACCGGCGACCTGTCGCAGGTGAATTTCAGCTCGGCGCGGCTCGGGCAGGCATCGTTTCAGCGCCGCGTCAAAGCGCTGCAAGGCTCGCTCTTGGTCGCGCAATTGCTGCTTCCGGTTTGGCGGCGCTGGATCATTCTCGAAATTCTCACCGGCCGCCTGCGGGCGTCGGATTTTCAAAGCAACCCGTTCGCCTATCTCAACGCGACGTTTCTCTGGCCGCAGCTCCCGCCGATTGATCCGCTCAAACAATCGAAGGCCGATGCGCTCGATCTCGCGAGCCGCACCAAGAGCCGCGCGCAGATCATTGCCGAGAATTCCGGCCGCGATGTCAGTGATGTCGATGCCGAGCTTGAGAATGATCCGAACTATGTGAGCGACCCTGCGCAGGCGCAGGCGTTGCTCAATCAACCCGAGGAAGTGTCAGCCAATGCGTAACCTCGCCCTAAAAAAGGGGGGTGCCCCCCTTTTTATCCGCGACAACCCGACCGCTCTCGAAACCCGCGATGCGATGCCGCGCCCGCGCAGCTTCGACGCCGAGGCCCGCACCATTGAGGCCGTGATCGCCAGCACGACGCCCGTCAGGCGCATGGACGCCAAGGGCAGCTTTTGGGAAATCCTCGACCCGGCCGGGCTCGATCTCGACGTGACGCGCGGCGCCAGCGTGCTCGACTCCCATGAGCGCGGCGGCGTCGCGTCGATCATCGGCTCCCTTGATGACGTTTGGATTGACAACAACGAAGTGATCGCGCGCATCCGGTTCAGCGAGCGGCCCGAAGTGGCGCCGATCATCAATGATGTCCGCGCAGGCATCGTTTCGTTCCTCTCGGTCGGCTACGAAGTCTCGAAATGGCGCGAGGGCAAGAACGCTGCGGGCGAGCGGACGCGGACCGCAACGAAATGGGCCGCGCGGGAAGCTTCGTTCGTCGCGGTGCCGGCCGATCCCCAGGCGCGGACGCGGACGGCAGAGCCGTCGCTCGGTGACCGCGCCGGCACCAACCGCGCCATCCGCGAGCTGGCCCGCCATGCCGGCGTCGCGCAAACCGTGGTCGACGATCTGATTGACCGCTCGGCGAGCATCGAGGAGGCCAACGAGATGTTTCTGCGCAGCATGATCGCGCGCGGCTCGGTTTCGATCCGTAGCGCGCACAACGAAAGCTCGATGGACAATCCGGAAGCGTTCCGGCGCGCGGCGAGCGAAGCGCTCTACACCCGGATCAAGCCGAGCTTCGTGCCGATGGCAGCGGCCCGGCAATTCGTCGGCATGAGCTGCGCCGACATCGCCCGCGAGTGCCTGCATCGCGCCGGCATCTCGACCATGGGCATGCACGCGCCGAGCCTGATCACCCGGGCGCTGGAAACTACATCCGATTATCCGAACCTGCTCGCGAACCTGATGAACAAGAGCTTGCGCGATGCCTACCAGATCGCGGAGAGCGGCATCCGGCGCATCGCACGCGAGACCACCGCGAACGACTTCCGCGCCAAGAGCCGGATCATGCTCGACTCCTCCGGCTTCACGCTCGATCCGGTGAGCGAGGCCGGTGAATATCACTACGGGAGCTTCGTCGACGCTGCCGAGAGCTACAGCATTTCGACCTATGGTAAGATTTTCGGAATTTCGCGGAAGGCGCTCATCAACGACGACCTCGGCGGCCTCGGCGACGTGACTGCCCGCCTCGGGCTCGCGGCGGCGGAATTTGAACGGCAGTTTCTCGTCAATCTCTTGATCGCCAACGCCGGGCTTGGTCCGGTCATGAGCGACGCCGAGAAGCTGTTCGACGCCGCGCACGGCAACATCGGCACCGGTGGCGCGCCAAGTGAGACGACGCTGTCCGAGGCCCGGCTCAAGATGCGCCATCAGACCGGCCCAGGCGGCGGCTTGATCAGCGTGGCGCCGCGCTATCTCGTGGTCCCTTCGGAGCTTGAGACATCCTGCGAGAAGCTGCTCACGGGCGTGCAGGCGACGCAGACCGGCGACGTGAACCCGTTCGCCTTCCTCGACCTCATCGTTGAGCCGAGGCTCAAGGACCCGAAACGCTGGTACATCTCCGCCGACCCGGCGCTGATGCCGTCGCTGGAATTCGCATACCTCGCGGGCGCGCCAGGACCGCAGACCGAATCCCGCGCCGGCTTTGAGGTCGACGGGGTGCAGACCAAAGTCCGCCTCGACTATGGCGCGGGCTTCGTCGAATGGCGCGGCATCGCGACCAACGCGGGGCAATGATCAGATGGCGACGCAGGCGCAGCTCGACGCGTTGAAAGAAGCGCTCTACGCGGGCAGCTCGGTGGTCTCATACGAGGGAAAATCGGTCACCTATCGCTCCCTCGATGAGATGCGCGGCGTCATTGCGATGCTCGAAAGAGAGCTTGGCATCACGACGCCGACGCGCGTGGTAGTCCGGGCGGACAAGGGATGGTGAATCCTTTTGGGCCGTTGCCAGCCCCACAGGGCCGGTGATGGCCTTCCCGGGCGGGGCGCTCCTCACACCCCGCCCGACCTTTTGGACGAATGGGCGGCCCGCGCCGGAGGCGGCCAGGGACAACCGGCTCGCACGGGCCGACATAGCGAGGGCGACGCTGCCAACCCGATAACGGATGCCAACCTCCGGGGCTCGTGCGGTCGATTCACCGGACAAGGTTGGAGGGCAGCACTTTCGGACGCGGGGCCGGGATTATCCCTTTTGCCCGGTCCCGTGCTCCGGCGATCTCGATCTGAGTGACGCCGCCGTCACTCAGACGAAGGCGGCCCATTCGAGCCTTGCTGATTAATTGCTGATTTATCGCATTTTCAGGTTGCGAAGTGTCGCCACACACTTTCGTACCCGTCATAACTAGTTGATTTTATGGGACTTTGTGGTGAGCGCGGTGGGACTCGAACCCACGACCCCATGATTAAAAGTCACGTGCTCTACCGCCTGAGCTACGCGCTCACTTCCTGGAGGTAACGACGTTCTAAACCGTCACCCCGTTCCAGCTCTTGTCTGACCATGATCCCCGGAAACCGACTCCCGCCTTTCCGGATCATGCTCCAGCCCGCGCTGTGTAGGGGGCGGGGGCCGACGGGTCAATAGCGCAGAGGGCGGCAAATGCGTGGTCGTGCGGGCCCGGGATTGCCCTGAGATAGCTGGCGGTTAGTCCCGCTTCATCAAGCCCGGCCGCGAAATCAATCCACGGCCGGATAGCGCCTCAGTTGGCGTCGCGGCGGATTTCGGAGGCGGCCTGCTGGGAAGGAGCGGCGATCGTGGGCATGGCGACCGGGCGCAGACCGATCAGTTCCGCGGTACGGATGGCGCTGTTGCGCCAGAACGAGAACGAGTTGATGCGCGAATTCTCCAGGATCGCGATCGCGACCGCTGCGAGGAAAGGCAGGCTCTGCAGCACCAGCACGCCGGCGAAGATGTAGATCTCGCGGACCTGCTTGAAGCCGTTGGTGGCGATGAGGACCGCGGCGCCGACCAAGAGGAGGACGCCGATCACCGCTTCCCAGAACGCCTGGAATTCGATCGACATCCGCGAAAGGCCGCCCTTGGAGGTGCGGGCGAACGCCAGGTGCTCGGTGATCAGTCCCTGCGCCACGGCGCGCGACACCGTCCATTGCACGCTCATCGCCGCGATCATGGCGCCCAGCATCTGGCCGGCCTTCACCTTTACCCGCATCCGGTACAGCGCCACGAAATGCACGAGCGAGACGACGAAGGAGGCGATGATCGGCAACGTCAGGATCTTGTCGGGGATGGCGATGTCGGCAAAGGCGACGATCGGCACCCAGATCAGGTTGAGGATCGCGACCAAGACGCCGAGGCTCTCGGCGCCCAGCCAGTTCAGCCAGCCCAGCGAAAATTCCCGGCGCTGGTTGGACGAGAGCCGGCTCGCACCGGGCAGGAAGCGCCGCCAGTGCTTTTTCACGATCTGGAAGCCGCCATAGGCCCAGCGGTGTCGCTGCTTCTTGAAGGCCTCGTAGGTGTCGGGCAGCAGGCCTTCGCCGTAGCGCTGGTTGGTGTAATGCGTCAGCCAGCCGCGCTCGATGATGGCAAGCCCGAGATCGGTATCCTCGCAGATGGTGTCGCTGGACCAGCCGCCGGCCATGTCCATCGCGGCGCGGCGGATCAGGCACATCGTGCCATGCACGATGATGGCGTTGTGTTCGTTGCGCTGGACCATGCCGATGTCGAAGAAGCCGGCATATTCGCCGTTCATGATGTAGTGCATCAGCGAGCGGTCGCCGTCGCGATGCTCCTGCGGCGCCTGCACCAGGCCGACCCGCGGGTCGGCGAAGACGGGCACGAGGTCCTTCAGCCAGTCCGGATGCACGACATAGTCGGCATCGATGATGCCGATGATCTCAGCGTCCGCCGCGGTGCGGTCCATGGCGATGCGCAAGGCGCCGGCCTTGAAGCCCTGGACCTTCTCGGCATTGATGAATTTGAAGCGCTCGCCGAGCGCGCGGCAATGATCCTGGATCGGCTGCCAGAACGCGGGATCTGGCGTGTTGTTGATGATGCAGACGCATTCGAAATTGGGGTAGTCGAGCCGCGACACAGCATCGAGCGTCTGCTTCAGCATCTCCACCGGCTCGTAATAAGCCGGGATGTGGATTGAAACCTTGGGGAAGGTGACCTGCTCGCCGATCGTGGCGGGCGCCACCGCTGCGCTCTTCTGGATCAGGCGCCGGGGACCGCGGCCGAAGGCGACATCGGCGATCTCCTCGATCCGCGCCATCGCGATCAGGATCAGCGGGACGAGAAGGATCAGGCCGAGCGTCATCGCGAATGCCGAGCCGAACACGAAATAGTGCCCGGCCCAATAGGCGAAGACGGTCGCGACCCATGCGCCGACGCCGTTGGCGGCAGCCGAGAGTATTAGAGCCTGCATCACCGTCGGGCGTCCCAGGCGCAGGATCGGCAGCGACACCAGGATGCCGACGAGGAGGGCGATTACCGCGAGCTTCCAGTAGTTCTCGTTCACGATCGGCCCGGTCCAGGCGAATTTCGGCTCGCGGGACGCATTCAGGATGCCCCAGTACGGGCCGACGCCGCCTTCGAAGAATTTCCAGGGCTGATCGATCGCCTCGACGATGTTGTAGTCCATGCCGATGGCTTCGGCGCGGGTGACGAAATTGCGCAGCACCGAGGCCTGCTCGAACGGGCCGGGCTCCGCATTCCGGAGATTGTAGCCCGCACTCGGCCAGCCGAATTCGGCGATCACGATGCGCTTGCCCGGGAACTGGTCGCGCAAGAGCTGGAACATGGCGACCGCCTGGTCGACGGCCTGTTGGGCGGTGAAGTTCTCCCAGTAGGGCAGGACGTGGGCGGCGATGAAATCGACGGAATTGGCGAGCTGCGGATTGTCACGCCAGATGTTCCAGATTTCGCCTGTGGTGACGGGGACATTGACCGATTTCTTGACGCGCTTGATCATCTCGATCAGGTCGTCGATCTTCTGCTCGCCGCGGTAGATCACTTCGTTTCCGACGACGACGCCGATCACGTTGCTGTTGCGCCGGGCGAGGTTAATCGCGGCGTCGATCTCGCGCTCGTTGCGCTCGGAATTCTTGTCGATCCAGGCGCCGACCATGACCTTCAGGCCGAATTCGGCGGCGATCGGCGGAACCAGTTCAACGCCGCCCGTCGACGAGTACAGGCGGATCGCGCGCGTCATCGTCGACAGCTTCTTCAGGTCGGCGCGAATCTTTTCGGCTTGCGGGATATTGTCGACGTCGGGTTGTGCGCTGCCATCGAACGGCGCATAGGAGACGCTCGGCAGCATGCCGCGGAAGTCAGGAGCCTGCTGCTTTTCCTGCAGAAGGCCCCAGAGCGCGGCATGCACGGCGGTGACAAGCAACAGAACGGCGGCGACAGCGCGCATCGCGGCTAAACCATACGGGGCTGCTATGAAAGGAGAAAGCGAACCCGTCCCCTAGGTTCGACCGACATGGCGGTAAACTGCAAGATAATCCTGCCACGCGATTCCACAACTGATATGACCGCATGGCGTTTTGAGGGCGCCACGCAGCTCAAATGACGGAAGTCGCGTTCGTTCCAAAGTCGAAGGCGGTTATTTCGCGGCCGGCGACGGCGAGGCCGTCGGCGCTGGAGAAGGTGAGGCGGCAGGTGCCGGCGCAGCGTTGCCAGCCGTGGCGGGCGGCGCTTGCGGGTTGGGCGCTGCCGCAGCGGCTGCGGCCGCCGGAGGCTGGGCGCCGGGGTTGATCCAGCAAGCGTGGATGCGGCCATCGAGGCTGCGCGGCACCTTGTCGTCGATCGTGGCGCCAAACCGGGTCAGGCAGCGGAAGGTCGCCTGCACATGGCCGCCGGGGCAGCCGAAACGATCGTAAAGGTCAAGGTGGCGGAAGGCGGTGTCGAGGTCATCAAGCCACATCAGCCGCACCACGCGCCGGCCGAGCCAGACGCATTCCGGGTTTCCGGCGGGGCCGTTGATCGCCTGCGTGGCCTCGACGAATTCGTCGGTCTTGCGCTGATTGTCCTTGGTGACGTCGGACGGAGCGTTTCCCTGCTTCGACTGCTCCTGCGGATTCGGCGTGCCGCTTTGGGAGAAAGCGGCACCGGTACCGATCAGAAGCGCGAGGCCGGCAGTGGCGAAATGGCGCAAGACCGCGATTTTGAACTGAAGCACCCGTCCACCCATACCTTCCCCGATCGATTTCCCGCCCAACAAATCATCTCGAACGGCCATGGCGTAATGCCGTCCAAATAGGTCTCCAGTGCGGCGGAGACGCTGGCGGAATCCCATGACCGGTATTTCAGATTTTGTCCAGCAAAGTCACAACTTTATCGCAACAGCGCAAAACTGTCGCAGGACAACCTTGCTATTGCCCGACTCGTGCTCTTGGCAGACGGTGCATGACCGGCTAATCGACGGTCCCCCGGAGGATGGAACCGATTTCTCTTCGTACGCCACTGGCGCTTCTCCTGATATCGCTGGGTTTGATTGCGGCCGTGTGGTGGTGGCTCGCCACGCCGATTACGCTTGCGCGCGCGCCGATCGACCCCAATGCAAAGCTGCAATGCGTCTCCTATGCGCCGTTCCGCGATACGCAGACGCCGCTGATCCCCACCACGCATATTTCGGCCGACCAGATCGCCCAGGATCTGGCTGATCTCGCCAAGGTCACCGAGTGTGTGCGCACCTATTCGATCGAGAACGGGCTCGACCAGGTGCCGGGCCTCGCGGCGAAGGTCGGGCTGAAAGTCATCCAGGGCATCTGGCTCGGCAGCGACCGGATCAAGAACCAGACCCAGATCGCGGTCGCGGTCGGGCTCGCCAAGCAATATCCGGGTGTGATCACGGCGCTGGTCGTCGGTAACGAAGTGCTGCTGCGCGGGGAGATGACGACCGCGGATCTCGCCGCCTATGTCCGCGCGGTGAAGGCCCAGGTCCAGGTGCCCGTGACCTACGCCGACGTCTGGGAATTCTGGCTGCGCAACCGCGAGGTCTATGACGCCGTCGATTTCGTCACCATTCATATCCTGCCTTACTGGGAAGACATGCCGGTGCGGGCGAAATTCGCCGCCGCCCATGTCGATGCCATCCGTAAGCGCATGGCGGTGGCATTCCCGAACAAGGAGATCCTGATCGGCGAGACGGGCTGGCCGAGCATGGGCAGGATGCGCGAGGGGGCGCTGCCATCGCGCACCAACCAGGCGCGGATCGTCTCGGAAATCCTCGATCTCGCCAAGCGCGAGGGTTTCCGCGTCAACCTGATCGAGGCCTATGACCAGCCCTGGAAGCGCCAGCTCGAGGGTACGGTCGGCGGCTATTGGGGCCTGTTCGACTCCGTCAATCGCGTGGTGAAGTACCCGCCCGGAGTCGCCATCAGCAATTACCCGCTTTGGAAATGGTACATGGGCGCTGGCCTTGGGCTGGGCTTCGTCACCTTCCTCGTGGCCTGGCTGGCGGTCCGGCGGCGGCCATGGGCGCCGCGGATCATGTCCTGGATCGCGGTTGGCGTCTCCGCAACCAGCGCCGGGATCCTGCTCGGGGTTGCCATCGACAAGATGATCTATGAGAGCTACGGGACCGGCGGCTGGGTGCAATGGGGGACGCTGCTTGCGGCAGCCATCCTCGCGCCGATCCTGTCGGCTCACGCGCTGATGGAGGGCAAGTCGCTGCCGACCTTCCTCGAACTGCTCGGACCGCGCCAGTACCGGCACGGCACCTTGCTCACAGCGCTGCTCGGCCTGTCGCTGATCGTGACGACCGTGATCGGGGCAGAAACCGCACTCGGCTTCACCTTCGACCCGCGCTACAAGGACTTTCCGTTCGCCTCGCTCACCATGGCGGTGGTGCCGTTTGCGCTGCTGATGCTGCTCAACCGGCCGCAGGAAGGGGTAAGGCCGATCGCGGAGGCCGTGTTCGCCGGCCTTCTGCTGGTTGCGGCCGGCTATACCTTCCTCAACGAGGGTACCGACAACTGGCAGTCGGTCTGGACCTGCGCGATGTATGTGTTGCTGGCGCTTACGCTGTGGCGGGCGCGGGTCGCGCAAAGCCCAAAATGAGCAGGCCGATCGCGATCCCCGACAGCGCGACATTGTAGAGCACGATCCCGAACCCCGCCGCGATCAGCCCGCCGGTCATCAGGACGATCGACGGCCGCAGCACGTGCAGTGTCGCGATCACGAGCGCGACGATGCCGAACACCGAGTTCCGGAACAGGGTCGTCGCCAGCGCGCGCACCTTGCAGTTCATGGTCTGCAGGCCCGCATCGCAGGCGAGCGCGACAGTTGAGAATTCGATCACGAGATAGCGCACGTAAAGTGCGTAACCGACGGTGAGGAAACCGACGATCAGCAGGAACTGCACCTGATAGGGCGTAAGGCGAAACGGGGTCTTTGTCATCGCGCGAATATGGTCGGGAAAGGGGACGAGGACAAGCCGCTTCGGGCGGCATGAAAGCGAGTGAAAATGTCGCCGCAACGTCTTGCGGTCACGCCATTATTGCTCCTTGCGACCGAACATTGAGGTGATCGCCGAGACTGCGGAAGGCGGCTCCGGCTTCTTCGGCGGCTCCTCGACCACCACTGGAGCTGCCGCTCGTTTCGGTGCCGCGTGCCGGCGTGGTGCGGGCTTGTTGGGAGTCGTCGCCGTCGGCTCCGGCTCGTCCTTGAGCGTCAGGCGCTGGCCGTCGAAAACAGCGGTCTCGCAAGGGCGGCCGTTCTCGGCGAGCACCGCGCAGATTTTCGCCGCGGCCCCGGCGTCGCGCAGCGGGCCGGCAACCAGGCGAAGCTGCATGCCGAGCCCGTTGGCGCCTTCCTTGATGACGATGATCGGGCGCAGGTTGAACAGTGGAGCGTTCGAGCGCGATTTCAACAGGCCTCGCCACAACGCGCGCAGCCCCGGCACCGTATTGGCGGTGCCGAGATCGACCCCGAATTCGGTATGCTGCACCTCGGCTTTCGGCGCGCCGGCGTCCTCTTTCGCTTTCTCCGCGTCACCAGCGGCAGGTGCCGCGGCGACCACCTCGGGCATGGGGCTGGCGGTGACCGTAGCAGCGGGCATGGCCGACTCGACTTGCTTGCTCGCGGCAGGAACGGGCGGTCCGATTATCGACGCCGCGCCGACGAGCGGCATCGCGGGGAGCGACGCTGCCGCGGCATCGGCCGCGTCCGGATTGCTGGCTGGCACGGGGGCGGCGGGTGCCGTGTTGGCAGCAACGACCGGCGGTTTCTCCACGGGCGGCTTCTCGCTCGCAGCGGCCAGTGGCTTGTCCGAAGCCAGCACCGGGGGCTTTTCGGCGGCTGGTTTCTCGGGCGCGGTTGGAGCGGGTGTCGTTGCCGCGACTGGGGCCACGACCGGAGCCGGGGCATGATGCGCTGCCGGCTCCTGCACCCACGCGGGATATGGCGAGGGGGCGGACTGTGGTGCAGCCGCCGTGCTCTGCTTCGCGATCGTGCCGGTAACCGAATCCAGTCCTTGCTCCAGCACGGTGACGCGGGTGTAGAGCCGGTCGCGGTCCGAATTGAGCGTCTCGATCGCGGACGCAAGCCGCCGCGCCTCGTTCTGGTTCTCCTTGGCGAGCATCTGGATCTGCTGCGCCTGCCGCGCCACCTCCGCGGCGGCACCCTGGTCGCGCCGCCACCCGAGCGAGGACTGGTTGGCGAGGACCGCGAGCGTGACGGCGCCGACCGCGGCAAAACCCCAGGAGCCGAGCCGCCACAGCGTGCGGCGGTCGAATTCGTCTTCCTCGGCAAGCAGGCCTGTAAACAAACCGCCGGTGCTTTCCGCGCCGAGATCGCCTGCCAGATTGTCAGGATCTTTGGCCAAAACCCCTTTGGCCCTCCTCAAGGCCCGCCGAATCACGCCGCAAAGATTAACAGGAAATGCGCGGGGAACCTGATCCGTAGCCAACCCGGAAGGCGAATAGGTTTCCTCGCCCGGGGAAACCAATTAAGACGGCTTGGCGCGATCCGCGGACAATATTTGAGGGTTTTGATGACTGCTCGATCCAGCCTGACGGTGGTGCTCGCGGCCGGCGAGGGCACGCGCATGCGATCCTCGCTGCCGAAGGTCCTGCATCCCGTCGCCGGAGAGTCGCTGTTGTCCCATGTGCTGCGTGCCGCGCCGAATGGCACAGGCGCTTCGCTGGCAGTGGTGGTCGGGCCGGACCATCAGGCGGTCGCGGATGAGACGCGGCGGGTCCGTTCTGACGCCAGTACCTTCGTGCAGCGCGAGCGGCTCGGCACGGCCCATGCGGTGCTGGCGGCGCGCGAGGCGATCGCTGATGGAGCCAACGATCTCCTGATCGCGTTCGGCGACACGCCACTGATATCGGCGGAGACCTTCGAGCGACTGCGCGCGCCGCTGAAGAATGGCGCCGCGCTCGCGGTGCTCGGCTTCCGCGCCGCCGATCCCACCGGCTACGGCCGGCTGGTGGTCGAGAACGGCAGGCTCGTTGCGATCCGCGAGCAGGCCGACGCCAGCGCCGAGGAACGCAAGATCACGCTGTGCAATGCCGGCGTGATGGCGTTCGACGGGCGCAAAGCGCTCGGCATCCTCGATGAGATCGGCAATGCCAATGCCAAGGGCGAATATTACCTGACCGATGCCGTCGCCATCGTACGTGAAAAAGGATTGGAGGCCGTCGTGATCGAGACCAGCGAAGACGAAGTGCGCGGCATCAACACCAAGGCGCAGCTTGCGGAAGCCGAAGCGGTGCTGCAGGCGCGGTTGCGCAAGGCTGCGATGGAGGCCGGCGTGACGCTGATCGCGCCGGAGACCGTCTATCTCGCCGCCGACACCAAATTCGGCCGTGACGTCACCATCGAGCCCTTCGTGGTGATCGGCCCCGGCGTGAGCATCGGCGATGGCGCGGTGATCCACTCCTTCTCGCACATCGTCGAGGCCACGATCGGCAACAAGGTCTCGATCGGTCCCTATGCGCGGCTGCGGCCCGGCACCTCGCTCGGCGACGGCTCGCGGATCGGCAATTTCGTGGAGACCAAGGCTGCGATCCTGGAGGCGGGCGTCAAGGTCAATCATCTCTCTTACGTTGGCGACGCCCATGTCGGCGCCAACTCCAATCTCGGTGCCGGCACCATCACTTGCAATTATGACGGCTTCCTCAAGCACAAGACCCTGATCGGCAAGGGCGCCTTCATCGGCACCAATTCCTCGCTGGTCGCGCCCGTGAAGATCGGTGCCGGCGCCTATATCGGCTCGGGCTCCGTCATCACCAAGGACGTGCCCGACGATGCGATGGCCGTCGAACGCAGCCCGCAATCCGTCCGCGAAGGCGGCGCTGCGCGCTATCGTGAGATCAAGATGAAAGCGAAGGCCGCGAAGGGAAGCTGACGCCGTAGATTGCTTGTCCCGTAGGATGGGCAGAGCGGAAGCGAAACCCATCGCTCTACCCATCCTACGATGTCGTGCTCTCTTTCGACGGAATGACTGCGGCGGTTTGTGGCGATAGGAAGGGGCAGGTTGGATCCGTCTGCCGCACCCGTTAATCTTCCCTTTAACACTGTCTCAATCCGCAATAATTATTGAGTTTGTTGGTACCCGCGTTTCCCGTTAAGGGAGCGTGTCGTCGGTTTGGCAAATTTTCGGCGATTTGGGGATTTTGATCCGCATGTGCGGCATTATCGGCATTCTCGGACGGGCACCGGTTGCGGAGCAGCTGGTCGATTCGCTCAAGCGACTTGAATATCGCGGCTACGATTCCGCTGGTGTCGCCACGCTGGAGGGCGACCATCTGGTGCGGCGGCGCGCGGAAGGAAAATTGAAGAACCTGGAAGCGCGTTTGCACGCCGAGCCGCTCGATGGTCACACCGGCATCGGGCATACGCGCTGGGCGACGCATGGCCGGCCGACCGAGGGCAATGCGCATCCGCATGCGACGGACAACGTCGCTGTCGTCCACAACGGCATCATCGAGAATTTTCGCGAATTGCGCCAGGAGCTCGAGAAGCAGGGCGCGAAATTCTCCAGCGAAACTGACACCGAGGTCGTCGCCCATCTCGTCAACTCCTACCTCCTGAAGGGCTATTCGCCGCAGGACGCGGTGAAGGCGTCGCTGCCGCAGCTCCGCGGCGCGTTCGCGCTGGCGTTCCTGTTCAACGGCCACAATGACCTCCTGATCGGCGCCCGCAAAGGTTCGCCGCTCGCGGTCGGGCATGGCGACGGCGAAATGTATCTGGGATCGGACGCGATCGCGCTGGCGCCGTTCACCGATACGATCAGCTATCTCGAGGACGGCGACTGGGTGGTGCTGTCGCGCGAGGTCGGCGTGATCTATGACGAGCATGGCGCGGTCGCCAACCGCGAGGTGCTGAAGTCAGGCGCATCGGCATTCCTGGTCGATAAGGCCAACTACCGCCACTTCATGGCCAAGGAAATCCACGAGCAACCGGAAGTGGTTGGCCACACTCTCGCCCGCTATATCGACATGGCGACCGAGCGGGTCACGTTGCCGGTCAAGCTGCCGTTCGATTTCAAGGATATCCAGCGCGTCTCGATCACCGCCTGCGGCACCGCGAACTATGCGGGCTATGTCGGGAAATATTGGCTGGAGCGGTTCTCGCGCCTGCCGGTCGAGATCGATATCGCGTCCGAATTCCGCTACCGCGAGGCGCCTTTGCGGAAAGGCGATCTTGCGATCTTCATCTCGCAATCCGGCGAGACTGCCGACACGCTGGCCGCGTTGCGTTACGCGAAAGAGCAGGGCGCGCATACGGTTTCGGTGGTGAACGTGCCGACCTCGACGATCGCGCGCGAGAGCGAGACCGTGCTGCAGACGCTGGCCGGTCCCGAGATCGGTGTCGCCTCGACCAAGGCCTTCACCTGCCAGCTCATGGTGCTGGCATCGCTCGCGGTCGCCGCCGGCAAGGCGCGCGGCGAACTGTCGGATGCGGACGAGGCCCGGCTCGTACACGGCCTCGTCGAGGTTCCCCGATTGATCGCGGCGGCGCTGACCACGGAGCCGCAGATCGAGAAGCTCGCGCGCGAGATCTCCAAATCGCACGATGTGCTCTATCTCGGCCGCGGCACCAGCTATCCGCTCGCGCTCGAGGGTGCGCTGAAGCTGAAGGAGATTTCCTACATCCACGCCGAGGGCTATGCCGCCGGCGAGCTCAAGCACGGGCCGATCGCGCTGATCGACGAGAACATGCCGGTCGTGGTGATCGCGCCTTTCGACAAGGTGTTCGAGAAGACCGTCTCCAACATGCAGGAAGTGGCCGCCCGCGGCGGCAACATCATCCTGATGACCGATGCCAAGGGGGCGGCGGAGGCGACCGTCGATTCCCTGGTCACGATCGTGCTACCGGACATGGCGGCGGCCTTTACGCCGATAGTCTATGCCGTTCCGGTGCAGCTCCTCGCCTATCATACCGCAGTGGTCATGGGCACGGACGTCGACCAGCCGCGCAACCTTGCGAAGTCGGTTACGGTCGAATAGCCGCAACCGCCCGGATTACGTTGGCCCTTCAAAAACCTGCTAGGATGGCTTAGCTGGGAGATTCTGGCTGCGCCCTGCGACCTGGAACCATAATGAGCCCCGAGAATCCGCCTCCGATCCCGCCCCCGGGCGAACACTCGCCAGACGGCCCGCGCGGCCTGATGGCCCGCTTTCGAAACTATTTCCTGACCGGGCTGATCGTCACGGGGCCAGTGGCGATCACCCTCTATCTGACCTGGTGGTTCGTGACCTGGGTCGACGGCCTGGTGCGACCGTTCGTGCCTTCGGCCTATCGCCCTGAAACCTACCTGCCATTCGGCGTGCCCGGTTCCGGGCTGGTCGTCGCGGTGATCGCGCTGACGCTGCTCGGTTTCCTTACCGCGAATTTGATCGGACGGACGCTGGTCGATCTCGGCGAGCGACTGCTGGGGCGGATTCCGGCGGTGCGCGCGATCTATCGCGGCCTCAAGCAGGTGTTCGAGACGCTGTTCTCGGGCAACGGATCGAGCTTCCGCCGCGTCGGCCTGGTCGAATTTCCCTCGCCGGGCATGTGGTCGATTGTCCTGATCTCGCAATCGCCGAGCGCGAACATCGCGGCGAGTCTGCCGGGCGAGGAGGAACACATCTCGGTGTTCCTGCCATGCTCGCCGAACCCGACCACCGGCTTTTTCTTCTACGTGCCGAAGAGCAAGATCATCGAAGTCGAGCTGAGCGCCGAGGATGCCGCGACATTGATCATGTCCGCCGGCGTCGTCCAGCCGGGCTCCGGCGATGCAAAGCGCGTCGCCGCGCTGGCCGGTGTCGCCAATGCCGCCCGCATCGCCAACTCCGCCTCCACGCTGCAGCCGAAGCCCGCGCCCGCGAAAGTGGAATAGGGCTCTCCCGATTTTGAAGGTGAGGCGAACTCGTGCTCGCCTTCGGATCGTTCTACAAATGCGGTCTCGCAAAAACCTTCAGGATCCATCATGTCCAATACGATCGCGATCCTCGCGCCGGGTGCCATGGGCAGCGCGGTGGCGCAACGCCTGGCCGAACACGGCGCCCGCGTCCTGACCTCACTTCACGGCCGGAGCGAAGCGAGCGCCAAACGCGCGGCGGCCGCCGGCATGATGGCGGCCGACGACGCTGATATCGCCGCTGCCGACATCATCTTGTCGATCGTGCCGCCCGGCGAGGCGATCGCGCTGGCCGAGCAGTTGGCGGCCAATATCGCGAAACACCGAACGAGACCTGTCGTCGTCGATTGCAATGCCGTCAATGTCGAGACGGTGCAGAAGGTTGGCGAAATCATCGCCGCTTCCGGCGCGCGCTTCGTCGATGGTGGCATCATCGGCCTGCCGCCGAAGCCGGGCTCGGCTGGACCGGCGTTCTACGTCTCGGGCGAACATGCGCAGGACCTCGCAGTGCTCAAGCAATTCGGTCTCGACTTGCGCATCGTCGAAGGGCCGGTCGGCGCTGCTTCCGCGCTCAAGATGTCGTATGCGGGCATCAACAAGGGCCTGACGGCCGTCGGCGCCGCCATGGTGCTGGCGGCCACGCGCGCGGGCGCCGCGGACGCGTTGCGCGACGAACTGGCACTCAGCCAGCCGCACATTTTGGCGCGGATCGGGAATGCGCTGCCCGATATGGTGCCGAAGGCGTATCGCTGGGTCGCCGAGATGCGCGAGATCGCCGCTTTCCTCGGCCCGGATCATCCCGCCAGTCTCGCCTATGAGGGATTCGCGCGGCTGTTCGAGCACATCGCTGCGGATGCGAGCGGCGCGGGCGAGGACGTCGCGAAGCTGCGGGCGTTCGCCGAGAGCTGCAAGGCGAAGAATAGCTAAAAAGCTACCACCGTCATTGCGAGGAGCGAAGCGACGAAGCAATCCATTGTCACCGCGTGCGTGGAGGCATGGATTGCTTCGCCGCGCTCGCGATGACGGGGTAAGAGCCAGTCAGATCAACGTGTCGTACAAATCTTTCCAATCCGGGTTCACAGCTTCAATCAGGGCGATCTTCTTCGCGCGGCTGCCGGCCTTGATCTGTTTTTCGCGCGCGATGGCGTCGAGCATGGTGTCGTGGAGTTCGTACCAGACCAGCACCTTGCAGCCGTATTTCGCCGTAAAGCCTTCTACGAGTCCTTCGCGATGCTCAAAGGCCCTCTTCGGCAGATACGATGTCACACCCGCATAGAGCGTTCCATGACGCTTGTTTGCGACGATGTACACGCACGGCTGCTTCATTCGTTCGCCCTCCACAACGCAAACTTACACCGTCATAGCGAGGAGCGAAAGCGACGAAGCAATCCATTGGCTTTCGAGAGCGCGGAAAGGTGGATTGCTTCGCTTGCGCTCGCAATGACGGCGGTTGGGGTTGCGCGGTCCTGCTGCCACAAACACCGTCATTGCGAGGAGCGAAGCGACGAAGCAATCCACGTCTCCGCTTGCCGTACCATGGATTGCTTCCCTGCGCTCGCAATGACGGGGAAGAACGTCACCCCGCGCCGATCAGGGGGATCGCTTCGTCACGTTCGAACAGGTAGAGCAGGCAGCGCAAGGCGTCGCCGCGCTCGCCTTTCAGCTTCGGATTGTCCTTCATAATGTGTAGCGCTTCGTCGCGGGCCTGCGCGATGAGCTGGCCGTGCACCTCAGGGCGCGCGATGCGGTAGCCTGGAAGGCCGCTTTGGCGGATGCCGAGCACGTCGCCTTCGCCGCGCAGCTTCAGGTCTTCCTCGGCGATACGGAAGCCGTCGGTGGTTTCGCGGATCGCTTTAAGCCGCGCTTTTGCGATTTCGCCGAGCGGCTCCTGGTAGAGCAGCAGGCAGGTTGACGCCTCCGAGCCGCGCCCGATCCGGCCGCGAAGCTGGTGCAGTTGCGCAAGTCCAAAACGCTCTGCGTTCTCGATCACCATGATGGTCGCCGCCGGTACGTCGACGCCAACCTCGACGACCGTGGTGGCGACCAGCAGCGTGATCTCATGCGCGGCGAACTGCGCCATCACGGCGTCCTTCTCCGCGCCCTTCATCTGGCCGTGGACGAGGCCGACACTGTCGCCGAAACGCTTCTGCAGGCTCTCGAACCGCTTCGTCGCGTTGGTCAGGTGTTCGGTGCCTTCGGCTTCGGATTCCTCCACCAGCGGGCAGATCCAGTAGACCAGCTTGCCCGCCGTCAGCGCGCGGCCGACGGCGTCGATGACGTCGCTGATGCGGCTCGCCGGCACGGCGCGGGTATCGATCGGCTGGCGGCCGGCCGGTTTTTCTCGCAATTCGGAGATGTCCATGTCGCCGAAATAGGTGAGCACCAGCGTGCGCGGGATGGGCGTGGCGCTCAGCACCAACACGTCCACCGCTTCGCCTTTCGATGTCAGCGCCAGCCGCTCGCGCACGCCGAAGCGATGCTGCTCATCGACGATCGCAAGCGCCAGCGACTTGAAGATCACGTCGTCCTGGATCAGCGCATGTGTGCCGACCAAAAGATCGATCCCGCCGGCCTCGAGCCTGGCCAGCAATTCGCGCCGCTCCTTGCCCTTCTCGCGGCCGGTGAGGATCGCGACACGAAGACCGGCGCGCTCCGCAAGCGGGGCGATGGTCTTGATGTGCTGCCGCGCCAGGATTTCGGTCGGCGCCATCAGCGCGGCCTGCTTGCCGACTTCGGCGACGGCCGCGGCCGCGAGCAGCGCCACCACGGTCTTGCCGGACCCGACGTCGCCCTGCAGCAGGCGCAGCATGCGCACCGGCTGGCGCAGATCTTCTGCAATCGCCGCCATAGCGGAGCGTTGCGAAGCCGTCAGTGCATAGGGCAGCGCGTCGATGATCTTGTTGCGCAGATGGCCGTCGCCTGCATTGCGGTCGCCGGCAGGCCGGCGGAGTTGGGCGCGGATCAGCGCCAGCGCCAATTGCCCGGCGAGCAGCTCGTCGAAGGCAAGGCGCGACCAGAACGGGCCGTCAGGCAGGATGTCGGTGAGCTCGACCGGCACATGGACACGCTGCAGCGCTTCCGCGATCGGCGGAAAGCTGCAGCGGCGCAGCACCTCGGGCCTGATCCACTCCGGCAATGCAGGAAGCTTCTGCAATGCCTGCGCGGTCGCGCGCCGCAGTGAGCCGATCGCAAGTCCCTCGGTCAGCGGATAAACCGGATCGATGCCGGAGAGTTTTGCAAAACCTTCTTCGTCGACGACGCGGTCGGGATGCACGATCTGCGGGATGCCGTCGTACATCTGCAAGGTGCCGGAGACATAGCGCTTGGTTCCGACGGGAAGCAGCTTCTCGACATAGCCCGGCTGGGCGCGGAAGAAGGTGAGCACCACATCGGCGGTGTCGTCGCTGGCATAGACGAGATAGGGCGCACGCGAACTGCGCGGCGGGGCCGGGCGATGGCGGTCGATCGTGACCTCAAGCGTCACCATCGTGCCCGGAACCGCGTCGCGGATCTTCGGCCGCGCGCGGCGGTCGATCACGCTTGCGGGCAGATGCAGCAACAGATCGACCAGCCGCGGCGTCTCGCTGCGGTCGAGCAGATAGCGGAGCAGCTTGTCCTGCTTCGGCCCGACGCCTGACAGGCTCGTGACCGGCGCAAACAGGGGATTGAGCAGAGCAGGGCGCATTCAGGTCTTTCGTCGTGCGAGACGCGTCATGCGCGGACTTGATCCGCGCATCCATCTTCAAGAGAGGATGGATTGCCGGGTCAAGCCCGGCAATGACGGGAGGCGTTGATAATTGGGAACAAGAAGGGCTGACATCGGTCATCCCAGTCGCTATATCACCCCCGCCCGGCACGTCCGGGCTTTTGGCGTTTGGATGGATTTGGCGACATGACGGGAACGACACGGTCGAGCGGCGGGCTCGACGACCGCCGCAAGCGGCTATTGTTTCGCTGCTGGCATCGTGGCACCCGCGAGATGGACCTCATCCTCGGCCGCTTTGCGGACGCCGAAATCGGCAACCTCTCGGAGGCCGAACTGTCCGAACTGGAGCATCTGCTCGAGGTGCCCGATCCCGACCTCTATGCCGCGCTGATCGGCGACAGGCCGCTTGACGAGGCAGGGGCGCTGTTTGCCCGCATCAAGGCGTTTCGCGCGGTGGAACACGACACATGAAACCACAAGCCAAATCGCCCGCCGCGCTGCTGGCCCCCGGGCGCGCGGTGACCTTTGCCAATGTCGCGGAGGGGGCCGAGGGGCTCATCATCGCCGATCTCGCGCGCGCGATCGCGGCGAAGCCGAAGCGGCCGGCGGTCAGCCTTGCCGTGGTCTGCCGCGACGGGGCGCGGATGCAGCAGCTTGCCCGCGCACTGGAATTCTTCGCGCCCGATCTTGCCGTGATGCAGTTCCCGGCCTGGGACTGCCAGCCCTATGACCGTGTCTCGCCGCATGGTGGCGTCCTGGCGCAGCGCCTGACCACGCTGGCACGACTGTCGCGGCTCGCCGGCAGCGACAAGCCTCTGATCGTGCTGACCACCGTGAACGCCATCGTGCAGCGGGTGCCGGCGCGCGAGGTGGTGGCGGCGCAGGCGCTGTCGGTCGCGCCGGGCCATGTCGTGCCGATGGACTCGATCGTCGCCTGGCTTGAGCACAATGGCTATACGCGCTCCTCCACCGTGCGCGAGCCCGGCGAATATGCGGTGCGCGGCGGCATCCTCGACCTGTTTCCGGCCGGGCTCGAGCAGCCCGTGCGCTTCGATTTCTTCGGCGATTCCCTGGAATCGATCCGCACCTTCGATGCCGAGACCCAGCGTACGCTCCTGGACATGCGCGGGCTCGATCTGGTTCCGGTCTCGGAATTCCAGCTCACCACGGAAACCATCCGTCGCTTCCGGATGGGCTATGTCGCCGCCTTCGGCGCGCCGGAGCGCGACGATGCGCTGTATGAAGCCGTCACCGAAGGCCGCCGCCATCCCGGCATGGAGCACTGGCTGCCGCTGTTCCAGGAGCGGATGGACACGCTGCTCGACTATCTCGACGGCGCGCCGATCGCGATCGAGCCGCAGGGCGAGGACGCCGCGCGCGAGCGCTTCAAGCAGATTGTCGACTACTATGACGCGCGGCGCGAGGCGATGGAGCATCCCGGTGGCGGCGCGATCTACAAGCCCCTGCCGCCGGACCAGCTCTATCTCACCGAGGCAGAATGGACGCAGCGCCTGAACGATGGCGCACTGGCGCGGCTGACGCCGTTTGCCGTGCCCGAAGGCAGCACGGAGGTGTTCGACGCCGGCGCGCGGCAGGGCCGCAACTTCGCGTCGGAGCGCGCCGATACCTCCATCAACGTGTTCCAGGCCGTCGCCGCCCATGTGCAGGCCCTGCAGGCGCAGCGCAAGAAGGTGGTGATTGCGTTGTGGAGCGAGGGCTCGCGCGACCGCATGGGCTCGATGCTTCAGGACCACAAGCTCCACAATGTCACCAACGTCAACACCTGGCGCATGGTGCAGGCGACGCCGCGCAACGAGGCAATGCTCGCTGTGCTCGGCATGGAATCGGGCTTCGAGACCGACGATGTCGCCGTCATCAGCGAGCAGGATATCCTGGGCGACCGCCTGGTGCGGCCGCGCAAGGCGCATCGCAAGCTCGACAACTTCATCTCGGAGGTCACGAGCCTGTCGGCCGGCGATCTCGTCGTCCATGTCGAGCACGGCATCGGCCGCTTCGTCGGCCTGCAGACGCTGGAGGTCGGGGGCGCGCCGCATGACTGTCTCGAGCTGCATTATGCGGCGGAGACAAAACTGTTTCTGCCGGTCGAGAACATCGAGCTGCTGTCGCGCTACGGCTCCGACAGCGCCAATGTCGAATTGGATCGTCTCGGCGGCACCGGCTGGCAGGCGCGCAAGGCGAAACTGAAGAACCGCATCCGCGAGATCGCGGGCGAATTGATCAAGATCGCGGCCGAGCGCATGCTGCATGAAGCGCCGAAGATGCCGGTGCAGCCGCATGTCTATGACGAGTTCTGCGCGCGCTTCCCCTATGAGGAGACCGAGGACCAGCTCGGCGCGATCAACTCGACGCTGAAGGACCTCGAGAGCGGCCGCCCCATGGACCGGCTGATCTGCGGCGATGTCGGCTTCGGCAAGACCGAAGTGGCGCTGCGCGCGGCATTTGCGGTCGCGCTCGACGGCAAGCAGGTTGCGGTGGTGGTGCCGACCACGCTGCTCGCGCGCCAGCACAGCAAGACCTTTGCCGAGCGCTTCCGCGGCTTCCCGGTCAATGTCGCGCAGGCCTCGCGGCTGATCCCGACAAAGGAGCTGACGCAGGTCAAGAAGGGGCTCACTGACGGCAGCGTCGATGTCGTCGTCGGCACCCATGCGCTGCTCGGCAAGTCGATCAAGTTCAAGGACCTGGGCCTTTTGATCGTCGACGAGGAACAGCATTTCGGCGTCGGCCACAAGGAGCGGCTGAAGCAGCTCCGGGCGCAGGTGCATGTGCTGACGCTGTCCGCGACGCCGATCCCGCGCACGCTGCAGCTTGCACTGACCGGCGTGCGCGAGCTCTCGATCATTGCCTCGCCCCCGGTCGACCGGCTCGCGGTGCGCACCTTCGTCGCGCCGCATGATCCCTTGATGATTCGCGAGGCGCTGCTTCGCGAGCGTTATCGCGGCGGACAGGCGTTCTATGTGGTGCCGCGGATCGAGGATCTCGCTGGTGTCAAGGACTTCCTCGACAAGAACGTGCCGGAGATGAAGGTCGCGGTGGCGCACGGCCAGATGCCGCCGACCGTGATCGAGGACATCATGTCGGCGTTCTACGACGGCAAATACGACATCCTGCTGTCGACCACGATCGTCGAGTCAGGGCTCGATATCCCCAATGCCAACACGCTGATCGTGCATCGCGCCGACATGTTCGGCCTTGCCCAGCTCTATCAGCTCCGCGGCCGCGTCGGTCGCTCGAAGCTGCGGGCCTATGCGCTGTTCACGCTGCCGGCGCAGCAGAAGATCACGGCGCAGGCCGAACGGCGGCTCAAGGTGCTGCAGTCGCTGGAGACGCTGGGCGCGGGCTTCCAGCTCGCTTCCCACGACCTCGACATCCGTGGCGCCGGCAATCTGCTCGGCGAGGAGCAATCCGGTCACATCAAGGAAGTCGGCTTCGAACTCTATCAATCGATGCTGGAGGAGGCGATCGTCAACCTCAAAGCCGGCGTCGCCGAGCCTGCCGCCGACCGCTGGTCGCCGCAGATCACGATCGGCATGCCCGTGCTCATTCCGGAGGATTACGTCAACGATCTTTCGGTGCGGCTGTCGCTGTACCGGCGGCTCGCCGATCTCGACACCGAAGAGGAGATCGACAATTTCGCAGTCGAGATGCGCGACCGCTTCGGCGTGCTGCCCGACGAGGTGCGCTATCTGTTCAAGGTCGCCACCATCAAGGCCTATTGCCGCCGCGCCAATGTCGAGAAGGTCGATGCCGGCCCGAAGGGCGCCGTGATCTCGTTCCGCGACAATGCCTTTGCCCAGCCGGACCGCCTGGTTGCCTTCATCCGCCAGCATGGCCAAGCCGCCAAGGTGCGGCCCGACATGAAGGTCGTGTTCTTCCAGGAATGGAAGACTCCGGAGGAACGGCTTGCAGGGACAACGGAAATCCTGCGGCAACTTGCCAATCTCGCCGAGAACAAGAAGGCGGCGTAAGCTTGCCTTCCCGTCCGCGGGATGCCGGTCGCGCAGCGCGGCCGATCCCGAGCTTTTGAGACAATAGCTGGCTGTTAATATTACTGCTTAACTACCAGTTAAGTATGCGTTGGCGGCACGAAAGCGCATGGCCTAGCGTGCGCCGAGTGCGGCTCCGTAATTGGCGAGTTGGTGCGTACCATGAGCTATCGAATCTGTGGCGCGTTGATCGCGTCTGTTGGCGCAGCAGCGCTTCTGTTCGCTGCGAATGATGCATCCGCGAGGTCGGGAGGAGCAGCGCGCGCCGGGGTTGCTTCGGCGCCGTCGGTTGTGCGCGGGCACGTTGGTCCTGCGTTCCGGCCGCATCGGCGAGGCTTTGTCGGTGGCTTCTGGCCGGGCACAGCAGGCTATTTCGATGCGCCAGCGGTCGGCGAAGGCATCGCCGGCATGCCGCAATCGCAATCTGTCTCGGGCGACTTCCGCAACACCTACACCTATGACGTCCCCTGGGACTGGGCCCATCGCTATCCGCCAATGGTTGAACCTTCCGATCGACCCTATGTCTCGAGCTGTCCCTCGGAGAGCGTGACGGTCCCCGGACGGCGCGGCGGTGAGCACACCGTCAACATCACGCGCTGCTACTGACCAAGAAGCTTACGGCTGCGCCTGGCTGCCCCACGCATCGAGGCCGAGTTTCCAGAGCGGCGGCAGATCGGCGAAAGGCGGTGTGGTGTGTGCGATGACGATGGCCGCACGGCGGCTGTCCGAGTCGATCTTGCTGTTGATCGCCTTGACGTGCGCGTTGATCGTGGCGACGCCCTGGCTCGCGTGATGGAACTCGGAAAAGCTCACAACTTCCGCGTCGATCAGGCGAATGATGCTCGTGAACGGCACGCTAGGCGGCGCGTTCAGATCGGGCTCGGACTCGGAAAGGCGAATGATCTCGGCGTCGAGATCATTGTCCCTGTTGTCCATGGGATTCTGCGTTGCAGTTTCTGGTTGAGATTGAATCTATTTTGCGCGCAGTTTGCAGCAATCGGGAACCCGATCTGTTGCAGCAAAGCCTCGCTCGTTTTCCTTATCGCTCACAGCGACGCCTGTATACCCCTTCGGGTAGTGGTCAGATCGTGATTCATCTAAGACTGTTCGCAACGCATCCGCGTGCGTCGTTTCGCTCGGTGTCATCGAGGAGCAAGCGCAAGTATGAACGTTGCTGTACTCCAATGTCGCGAACTCTCTCGTGAACATCGGCTTCGGCAATGGGCAAGTCGCAGCACAGATTGATGTGATCAGAAATCGTGCGGGTGGTTTCGCGACAACAGAGACGTGCGCGGAAAATTGGTAGTGGGTCGTGGGGGCTGCAATGACGTGGAAATGTTCGGACCGCCAGTCGCGGGGCCACGATTGTCATCGCCGGCACGTTCGGCGCGTCATGCGCGTCGGTTCCACCGCTTTTTGTGTGGTTGTCGGCTTCACCATGGCGGCGTGGGCTGACGGAGGTCAGGGCGGCGCCGGGTTCGGCTGGACCCCTGGGGGTGGCGGCGCTGGTTACACCGGGAATCCAGGCCATAGCGTACGTGCTGATTCGCTCGCTGGCGGCGGCGGCGGCGGCGCGGGGGGCGGTAACGGCGGTAGCGCGTTCAGCGGTCTCCCTGGTGGCACCGGAGGTACGGCGAGCGATCCGAACGGTCACGATGGACAGAGCGACTTCTTCGGGGGCAGCGGCGGCGGCGGCGGGTACAATGGCAACGGTGCCGGCACGGCAGTCTTGACCAACACTGGAACGATGATCGGCGGCCGAGGCGGCAAGGGTGGCGACGGCAATCTGGCGACGACGGGCGCGGGCGGCGGCGGCGGCGGGGCAGGTGGCTATGGTGCCGTGATCACCGGCAGCGGCGCCAGCAGCAATAGCGGGACCATCACCGGTGGCAATGGCGGCGACGGTGGCAAGTCGGGAAGGTACGGTGGCCCCCCGTATCCTGACACCGGCGGCGGTGGCGGCGGCGGCGGTGTGGGCGTTCAATTCAGTGCCACAGGCGCCAGCTTCACCAACACTGGAGGAATTGCTGGTGGCATCGGCGGGATGGCCGGAGCAGCCGTCGGCGCTGGAGGGGGCGGCGTCGGAGGCACTGGCGGTGCCGGCCTTGTCGGGGCCGCGCTTTCGGTTATCAACACCGGAAACATCGCCGGCGGTACCGGCGGCAGCGGCGCCGTGGGATATGGCGGCGTCCTGGCTCCCGCTGGGAGCGGCGGCGCTGGCGTGTCTCTGAGTGCCGCCTCGTCGCTCGACAACCGCGGCATCATTCGCGGCGGTCTCGGAGGCGGCAGCGGTGGGGCGGGGGGCAGTGGTGGCGGAGCCGGTGCCATTCTGTCGGGTTCATCCCTCAGCAACACAGGATCGATCATCGGGGGAGATGGCGGGAGCGGCGGCACCCTTGGCGGCGGCGCCGGCATCGTCGGCACGGATGCCACTGTCATCAACAACGGCACGATTTCAGGCGGCTTGTCCAACGACGGCGTGACACGTGCCAATGCTCTCACGTTTCTTGGTGGGGCAAACACACTCATCTTCGGCAGTTCGACGCCGGGCCTGACCGGCAATATTGCAATCCAGGCCGGCACGCTGACGTTTGACCAGTCGTCGGACATGACGCTCAGCAATGTGATCACCGGAGGCGGTGCTCTCATCAAGGCCGGTTTGAAGACCCTGGTTCTCAACGGCCAGAGCACCTACACCGGCCCAACCACCGTCAATGCCGGCAAGCTCGTGGTCGGCGATGACAACCACGCCGGCGCGAGCCTCGCCAGCACCGTCGCTGTGAACGGCGGCGGCACGCTCGGCGGCATCGGTACCATCGGTGGCCTCGCTGTTGCGAATGGCGGCGCCGTCGCGCCCGGCAATTCGATCGGCACCCTGAACGTCGCCGGCAATGTCAGCTTCGCGGCGGGCTCGATCTACCAAGTCGAGACCAATGCGGCCGGCCAATCCGATCGGATTGTCGCTACCGGGACCGCAAGCCTCACGGGGGGCACCGTGCTGGCGCTGGCGCAGAGCGGAATCTTTTCGCCGCAGACAGCCCACACCATCCTCACCGCGAACGGCGGCGTCACCGGCACGTTTGCGGATGTCAGCAGCAGCCTCATCTTCCTGACGCCGACTTTGAGCTACGGTGCCAACGACGTATTCCTGAGATTCGCCCGCAGCAGCACCGCATTCCCCGACGTCGCGGAGACCCCAAACCAGCGCGCGGCGGCCGGCGGCTTGCAGGAGAGTTCACTGACCAGCCCGCTGGTGATTGCCGTGCTCAACCAGAGTGCGGCCGGCGCGCGGCAGGCGTTCGATGCGCTGTCGGGCGAAGTGCATGCCAGCGCGCAGACCGCAATGATCGACGACGCCCGCTATCTGCGCGAGGCCGTGCTCGGACGGTTGCGGCAGGCTTCATTCACCGGCGACGCGGGGCCGATGGCCGCGCTCACCTCCGGAGGCCCGCAGTTGGCCGCATCGGCCAGTCCTGCGCTCGCCTATGCGGAGGTGGGCAAATCGGCTTTCCCGATGAAAGCGCCGCCCGCAGTGCCCGCAGTGCTTCCCGAGACGGCGGTCTGGGCGCAGGGCGTCGGCGCCTGGGGCCGGCTCGACGGCAACGGCAATGCCGCTGGCATGACGCGCGATCTTGCCGGCTTCTTCAGCGGCGTCGATCATCGCTTCGCTCCCAACTGGATCGTGGGCATCGCCGGCGGCTACACCAGTTCAACCGTCCGCGTCAGCGACCGGACGAGTTCCGCTGATGTCGAGACCGCCCATCTCGCCGGTTATGTCGGTGCGACCTACGGTGCGCTCAGCCTGCGCGGCGGTGCGGCGGCAAGCTTCAGCACGCTCGATACCAGCCGTTCGATCGTCTTCCCGAACTTCTTCGACACCGCGCGCGCCCGCTACGACGCCACCACGGCGCAGGTGTTCGGCGAGGTGGGTTATGGGCTGACCGTCGGACAGGTTGCGCTCGAACCGTTTGCGGGGCTCGCCTGGGTCCATCTCGACACCAACAGTTTCAATGAGACCGGCGGTAGCGGCATCGCCGCGTTGCTCGGCTCCGGCACCAAGGAAGACGTCGGCTACTCGACGCTCGGCGCGCGCATCGCCACCAGCTTCCGGCTGACGAACGGCATGTCGCTGACGCCGCGCGCCTCGGTGGCGTGGCAGTACGCGCTCGGTGATGTCACCCCGACGGCGGCGCTGGCGTTCCAGAGCACGGGCGCGAACTTCATGGTCGCGGGCGTGCCGCTCGCGCGCAACGCGGCGCTGGTCGAAGGCGGGCTCGACCTGCGGGTCATGCCGCAAGCCAGCGTCGGCATCTCCTATGTCGGCCAGCTCGCGGACCGCGTGCAGGATCATTCGGTCAAGGGCAGCTTCTCCTGGAGATTCTAGAGCCCGATCCGGAAAAGTAGAAACCGGCTTTCCCTCGCGACAACGCGAAGCGTTCGCGCGGAGATCATGATCTAGGAGCGCACTAGCAGAGGCGCGACGCAAACCCCACCACACGCGACGAGTGTCGTGCGGGGAACTTCGGCGTGGCGGCAGCCAGGGCAGCGCTCTCCACCCCGAAGGTTCCTGCCGCAACCATAAGAGCGCGATCACGATCAGCGGCGCATAGCGGTGGCGCTTCTGGCGCAATCCTATGTCCTCGGAGGTAAGGGTCCGTTTCGGAGACAACACGGAGATCATCCATGTCTCAGGCTGAACACTTCGATATCGTCATCCTCGGCAGCGGTCAGGGCGGCAAGCAGCTCGCATGGCATCTTGGCCGTTCCGGCAAGAAAGTCGCCGTGGTCGAGCGCCGCTGGGTCGGCGGCTCCTGCCCGGCAGTCGCCTGTCTCCCGTCGAAGAATGAAATCTGGAGTGCGCGGGTCGCTCACCTCGTGCGGAACGCTGCGCATTTCGGGACACTGACTGGCGCCGTCAAGACCGATATGGGCAAGATGCGCGCTCGCAAACAGGGCATGGTCGACCGCGAGATCGCATTCCACCTGAACGCCTACAAGGAGAGCGGCGCAGAACTCATCATGGGCAGCGGCCACTTCGTGGGTCCGAAGACCCTTCAGGTAGCGTTGAACGATGGGGGTACCCGCTTGCTCGCGGGTGACGAGGTTGTCCTCAATGTTGGTACGCACGCAGCCATTCCTGAGATCGCCGGTCTCAAGGCCGCGCGTGCGCTCACTCACATTGAAGCGCTTGAGGTCGACTATTTGCCGTCGCACCTGATCGTGCTCGGGGGCGGCTATGTCGGCGTCGAGATGGCGCAGGGCTTCCGCCGGTTCGGCAGCCGGGTGACGATCATCGAGCCAGGTCGCCAGCTCATGGGACGGGAAGATGCCGATGCGGCCGAAGAGATTCAGCGCATTCTGAGCGGTGAGGGGATTGACGTGTTGCTGAACGCCCAGCCCGTCAGTGTCCATGGTGTTTCCGGCGATACGGTCTCGGTGAGCGTGCGCACCCCCAAGGGTGAAGAGAAGATCGAAGGCAGCGACTTGCTTGTGGCGGTTGGCCGCGTCGCCAACACCGCCGGCATCGGGCTCGATGAAGCTGGAATAGAACTCGATGCCCGCGGCTTCATTCGTGTCAACGAGCGCCTGCAAACGACCGCGCCCGGTGTCTGGGCGATCGGCGAATGCTGCGGCAGCCCCCAGTTCACGCATGTCTCGATCGATGACTTCAGAATTGTAAGGGACAACATGGCCGGCGGCAGCCGCAGGACCGACGATCGCCTCATTCCCTATGTCGTGTTCACCGATCCGCCGCTCGCACGTGTCGGCCTCTCCGAGCAGGAAGCCAAGCGGCAGGGTATCCCTGCGCGTGTCGCGAAGCTGCCGATGAGTCATGTCCTGCGCACGGGGGCAACCGACGAGACCGATGGCTTCATGAAGGTGGTCGTCAGCGCGAATGACGACCGTGTCCTCGGCTTCTCAATGATCGGTTCCGAGGCCGGCGAGGTCATGGCCGTCATCCAGACCGCAATGCTCGCCGGCTTGCCGTACCCAAAGTTGCGTGATGCCGTCATCGCCCATCTCACCATCGCGGAAGGATTGGGGCCGCTATTCGCAAACGTGCCGCCGCGGTCTTGATCGGACGACGCGGGCGCTCCTTGCGCCGCTATGATGCCGCGCGGTGCGCCTCGTCGTGTAGCCGCGCGAGCAGCGATCTTGCCGTGTCGTTCGACAGCAGCGTAGCGACGCTCACGCTGGGATCGGAACGCATATCGTGCGTGCCATGGCTGGTGTGGCGCATGACGCTGGACAGGCGACGCGCGATGGCATGGGCGTTGCGCAAGTCGGCGCCCGCGAATACGACGATGACCGATCCGTCTTCCTGGGCCGCGCCGAAATCCATCTGGCGCATCAGGCGGCTGATAATGCGCGCGCCGTCGAATTGCGCGCGGGGATGGTCGGGATCGAAGGCGAAGCGCGCCACACTCAACGCGCCGCCGTGCTCGGTGGCCTGATAGACGGCGGTGGCGAAATCGCGCTCAAAGGCAATGCGGGTGAGCAGGCCAGTGCGCGCATCGATCAGGCCCTCGGCGTCGATCGCGCGCAACGTCCGGCTCAAATGCACTTCGAATGCGTGCTGGCGCACCAAGGGCAGAGCGATCGCGGCGACGTCGGCCGGCTCGCGGGCAACCAGCTCGAGATGGGGCAGTTCGTAGCTGGGGGCAAGCCCGTCCGGCGTTACCACGACCGGCAGATTGCGGAAGCGGGCGTCTTCGGCAAGCACCGTCAGGAAGGCATCGATCACACGCAGCGTAAAGCCTTCGCCGAGAACGATGCCATCGACGTCGCGAGAATTGAGATGCTTGGCGGCCGCCTCGATGCTGAGCGCGCCGACCACGCCGCAACGCTCGCCGAGCACAACCGAGAGCGCCGGGTAGGCGCCGCCGCGGCCAATCAAGAGCACGGTCGCGTCGCGGCTGGTGTCGATATCCGACAGCAGGATCGGCGAGGGCGGTACCAGGCGCCGCATCACGGTCGAATGCAGCGAGCGGATGCGCAGCACCGCGTTCAGACGCGCGACCAGGCGGCTGGGATGCTTCTCGGCATGAAAGAACGGAATGGCATTGTCGGGCAATGCCGCTTCGGGATTGACGGCGATCAGCGGCAGATAGGGCTGGCGTGGCGCGATCATCGCTGCCAATTCGGCAAGTCCCGCCTCATCTCTGCTCGAGGCAGCGGCGATCACGGCGGCTGGCTGTACCTGGGTGACGGCGCGCGCGGCGTCAGTCCATGTGGTCTCGATCACCGGAAACAGCCTGCTCTCATCGAGCGCGCGCGCAAAGGCTGGCCGACCCGTGGTCGAGGCAATCAGGATCGGGCCTTGCTGGGGCATTCGGCAACTCGGATCGGGCGGAAGCGTTGGCTGCGATGCTAGTTGCCGCCGCTTAATGCAGCGTCAACGTTAGTTCATGATCCGATTTGACGGAATCGGATCATGAACTCATCTCCTTGTTTGAGCATGATCTTTTCGGAAAACCGGTTTCCACTTTTCCGGATCATGCTCTAACGCGGGGTTTGCTCAGATGCCGCCGGTCCGATCGCGAAAGGCTTCGACCATCAATGGATTGAGGCCGAGTTCTGTCATGGCGTTGCGGGCGCGCGCATTGTCCTGGGCGCGCCCTGCGAGGCGATGGCCGGCGAGGCGGTCGGGCAGAGCGGTGAGCAACGCGCCCTGGCCGAGTCGGCGCGACCATTCCTGCAGGTCGTTGGCGAGGAAGCGGTAGCCACCAACCGCCATGATGCCGGACGGAGGCGCGGTGATATTGATGGCGCCGGTCGAACGGTCGAGCCGCGCTGCATATTCAGTGTCGACGTAGTCGCGGGGGGGCGGCGTTATCAACGTGTCGTTCGGCACTTGCGGCGGTGCGTAGGCTGCGGCGGGCACCATCGGCCCACGCAGGCCAAGCGTACCCGTTGGCGTCAGCAGGATCTCGCCGGCAATGGAGGAGCCCGGAAGCTCGCGCGGCGCGCCATGCGGACCCGGTTTGATCGGCGCTGGCGAACCGTCCTCGGCGGTCCGGCGCGCGCCAAACAGGCCGGCTTCTCCGAACAGATAGACGTCCGTCAGCGTCGCGCGCTGCGCGGTCCAGGACGCGCCGGCGGCGACCTGTTCGGGCGCCCGCCACAGCCCGATCACGTTGCGCACGCTCGGCATGTTGACGTCGAGGTCAAGTTCAGCCAGCCGCAGCGCCAGAGGCGCAGGCGTAATCAGCGTGTCGCAGGCATGGTCGTTGATCTGGGTCCGCAGCACCTCTTCATCGAAGGGGTGGTGCAGCACCAAAGTGCCGCCGGTGAGCAGCCAGACCGCAAGCGAAGAAGCCAGGCCAGCGAAGGACATCGGGGTAAAAGTTGACATGATGGTTGCGCCCTGCGGCACGTCGCTTTCCAGCGACATCGCAAGTCCGCCGGCGATCACGGCGAAATGGGCGCGCGGTACCGGACGGAAGCCATCGGCGGTCACATCGAAGGAGATCAGCGAGGCCTTGCGGCCGTCCTGGATCACCGCCCGCGTGGTCGAGGATTCCCGCAGGATAGCTTGGTCGAGCGACGCCATGCCTTCAGGCAGGTCGCTGCCGAAACCGCAGACATGGCGGATCGAGAACGCTTCCGCCGCCGCGTTCATCGCGAAGTCGGCGTAGATGACGCCGTCGATCCGGCTCGTCGTCACGATTGCCCGCGCGGCGGTGCGGTTCAATGCCGCGGTCAGTTCGGCGTGCCGCCAAAGCAGCGGCATCGGCGCGACCACCAGGCCGCAGCGATGGGCCGCCAGCACCGTCAGCGCGAATTCGACCGTGTTCGGCAATTGCACGGCCAGCACGGAATTGGCCGGCAATCCCGCTTCAATGAAATGCGCCGCTAGCGCCGAGATCGCGCGGTCGGCTTGCGCATAGGTCAGCCGCTTGCGCGTCTGGCCGGTGATGCGCTGCTTGTTGAGCGGATCGACCAGCGCCAGTGCGTCCGGCTGCCGCGCCAGCACGCGCTTGAACAGGGAATCAAGAGTGGGCGAAGCGGGCTGGGTCACGGGTTCAACGTCGGTTGCATCAACTTCGGTTGCATTACTTGGCCTGCGGCTACTTCGGTTGCGGCTCTGGCTTCTGCCACCAGGTCTCCGGCAGGTAGCCGGTCAGGGCAGTGCTCTCTGGTCGTTCTATCCGATTCCAGCGCGCGATCCATTGCTCCGCGATGTTAAACAGGGGAATTGCGTAGAAGCCGGACATCAGCGTGCGGTCCAGCCCCCGCACCGCCGAGACGAAGGCGGCCTGCTCCCGCGCCTCCAGCAGTGCGGCGATCAGGGCGTCGATCGCCGGATCCTTGGCGCCCATGTAATTCCGGGTGCCCGGGATATCGGCGGCCTGGCTGCCCCAATAGAACGACTGCTCGTTGCCGGGCGACAGCGATTGATCCCAGCGGTTCTGGAGCATGTCGAACTCGTAGCCGAGCCGGCGCTGGTCGAACTGGACCGGATCGACCGCGCGCACCCGCGCCTCGATGCCGGCACGCTTGAGGTCGCGCTGGTAGGCGAGCGCGATCCGCTCCTGGTCGCGGGTCGTCACCAGGATCTCGAATGCAAACGGCGCCTTGGTCGCGCGGTTGCGCAAGACGGTGCCGTTGAGCTCGTAGCCGGCCTCCGACAGCAATGCGAGTGCGCTACGCAGCGCGGTGCGATCGCGGCCTGAGCCGTCACTGACCGGCAGGTGATAACTGCCGTCGAGAATGTCGGGCACAATATGCGCGTTCGCCTGCTGCAGCAATTCTCGTTCGCGCTCGTCGGCAGGGCGGCCATAGGCGGACAGTTCCGAGCCGGCGAAGAAGCTGCCGCTGCGGGCATAGAGGCCGAAGAAGTAGTTGCGGTTGATCCATTCGAAATCGAACAGGAGCGTCAGCGCCTTGCGCACGCGGACGTCTGCAAATAGCGGACGGCGGGTGTTGAACACCAGGTATTCGGAAGGTTGCGGCGTTCCGGTCTTGATGGTGTGGCGGATCACCTCGCCGTTGCGGGCCGCGGGGAAATCATAGCCGTCATGCCAGCGCAGCGGCTCGGCCTCGACGCGGAAATCGTAGAGCCCGCGCTTGAAGGCTTCGAACTGGCCGTTGGCCTCGCGGTAGAAATCGAGCCTGATCTCGTCGAAATTGTAGAGGCCGCGATTGATCGGAAGGTCGCGGCCCCAATAATCCGGATTGCGCACCAGCGTGACGCTCGCGCCCGGCTTCACCGCGCCGACGCGATAGGGGCCGGAGCCGATCGGTCCCGTCAGTGTTGTGTCCTCGAAGGTCGCCGGATCGACCGCGTGTTTCGGCAACACCGGCATCAAGCCGAGAATCAGCGGCAGTTCGCGGTCGTTGGCGCCTGTGAGATCGAAGCGCACCGTGAGCGGATCGGGGGAATCGGCTTTCGCGACTTTCGCATAATATTGCCGGTGGTTGGGACGGCCGTGATCGCGCAGGAGCTCCCAGGAGAACAGCACGTCTTCGGCCGTGACGGGCTTGCCGTCGGAGAAGCGGGCGTGGGGATCGAGATGGAAGGTAACGTAGCTTCTCGCATCGTCGGTCTCGACGGTCTTGGCGAGCAGGCCGTAGAGCGTGAACGGCTCGTTGTTGCCGCGCGCCAGCAGGCTCTCGACGACGAAGCCCCTGATCTGCTGCACCGCGAGACCACGAACGATCAGCGGGTTGAGGCTGTCGAACGTCCCGAGAATGCCCCAGGTCAGTCGGCCGCCCTTGCGCGCGTCGGGATTGGCGTAGGGCATATGGGTGAAATCGGCCGGCAATGCCGGCGCGCCGTGCATCGCGATCGCATAACTTTCCGCCGCCTGCGCCGGGCTGGTCCCGACCAGCGCGAGCACCATGGCAAAACCCAGCGCGGCGAGGGCGCCACGCCCAGATGCAACCCAAGAAACGCGCGGAGCAACGCGTCGGTCTGATTCGCGAAATCTCACGGAACGAGCTTTACCACAGGACCCTGCAACTCGCCGTGACGTTGGGGCAAACCTGTTTGCCGGCATTGATCTTTTCGTCTGCCGCTGTATTGAAGGCGTGCAATTGAACAAGGCGGCAACGCCTGTCACGTATCCGCCTCAATTGACTAGGAGACAGCCGCCCCAAACGGCTAGGTGTCGGTGCCTGCAGCGGTTTCGGGCGCCGCCGTTGAGAAAGGGTTTTCCGCAATGAATTTCCGTATCTTGGCCGCGTCGGCCCGGCCGCGTGGGCGAATTTTCGCCGCCTTGGCAGCGACGGCCCTGTCCGCGGCCGTGCTTGTTCCCGAGGCCGGAGCTCAGCAGCCGGCGGCTCCCGCCGCGCCAGCGGCACCGAAGGCTGCTCCCAAGGCGGCGCCGAAGGCTGCCCCCAAGGCGCCCGCGCCGGCGGCCCAAGGTCAGCCGCCCGCCCAGGGCGCTCCGACCGCGCAAGCCCAGCCGCAGCAGCCGCCGCCCCAGGATCAGCAGGTTCAGCTCATCTACGCGCCCTGGACCAAGTTCTGCCTCAAGGGCCAGGATGCCAACGCCAAGCAAGTCTGCTTCACGGGCAAGGACGGCCGTATCGAGTCCGGCCAGCCGGTGATCGCCGCCGTGATCATCGAGCCCGAGGGTGAGCCGAAGAAGATCCTGCGCGTCACGCTCCCGCTCGGCATGCAGCTCGTGCACGGCACCCGCATCATCGTCGACAACAACCCGCCGCAGCAGGCGCCCTATGTGATCTGCTTCGCCAATGGCTGCATGTCGGACTATGAGGCAACCCCCGATCTGCTCAACAGCCTGAAGAAGGGCCAGAACCTGGTGGTGCAGGCGATCAACGCCAACGGCGCGCCGCTGACGCTGCCGCTGCCGCTCGTCAACGAATTCGCCAAAGCCTATGACGGTCCGCCGACCGACCCGAAGGTGTTCGAGGAAAACCAGAAGAAGCTGCAGGAAGAGCTGCAGAAGCGCGCGGAAGAGGCCCGCAAGAAGCTTGAGGCCAATCCGCCGGCGACGGGCGTCTCCAGCCCGCCCCCCGCGAAGTAACAGCGGGAAGCTTCCCGATACGTCAAAGGCGCTCCGGCAGGAGCGCCTTTTTTGCTACGGGAACGATCTGATCCGCGCCGCCGCGATGCAGCATCCGTGTCGCGTGCGAGCTAATTCAGCGAAGGATTGCGCGGACGGTAGCCGCCGGACTTGTCTTGGATAAATATCTCGGCCACTTGGGAGTGCCGGACCGGTTCGCCGGAATTGTCCGGCAGCAAGTTCTGTTCGGATACGTAGGCGACGTATTCGGTCTCGGCGTTTTCGGCGAGCAGGTGATAGAAGGGCTGATCCTTGTGCGGCCGCACCTCTTCCGGGATCGACAGCCACCACTCCTCGGTGTTGTTGAACTCCGGATCGATGTCGAAGATCACCCCCCGGAAGGAAAACACCCGGTGGCGGACGATCTGCCCAATCTGGAACTTAGCGGTACGCGCTTTTATCATAGCTCGTCGATAGACCATGATGGCGGCGGATGCTAGGGGCAAGCGCGCGAATTAACCTTTCGCCTCCTGCCGGATTTTCCAGCATTTCCCTTGGAAAATCCCCAAAAAGACGCCTTCCGTGGTCGATATCCTCAATCTTGCGCTGCCTTACTTCGGGCTGATCTTCATCGGTTTCGCCTGCGGCAAGGCCAAGGGTCTGCCCGAGTCCGGGCTCGCCTGGATGAATTTCTTCCTACTCTACGTCTCGCTGCCGGCGCTTCTATTCGGCATCATGTCGAAGACGCCGTTCTCGGAACTCAACAATCCGCCGTTCCTGGTGGCGACCACGCTCGGAACGATGATCGCCTTCTTCCTGGCGATGCTGGTCGCCAAGCTCCTGGGGCGGCTGTCGCTGCGCGAGGCGACGCTCGCGGGGCTCTCCGGCGCTTATGGCAACATCGGCTATATGGGGCCGGGTCTGGCGCTCGCGGTGTTGGGGCCGAAGGCTGCAGCGCCGACCGCGCTGATCTTCTGCTGTGACAGCATCTTCCTGTTCTCGATCGTGCCGCTCTTGATCGAACTGACGGACCGCGAGCATCCCTCGCTGTTGCACGCGCTGGGGGTGACGGCGCGCCAGATCGTGCTGAACCCGCTGATCATGGCGGCGTGCTTCGGCGCACTTGCCGCGGCCCTGCACCTGCGTTTTCCGGTTGCGCTGGATAATACGCTCTTGTTCCTGCAGAACGCGGCGGCGCCGGTGGCGCTGTTCGTGCTCGGCGTCACCGTCGCGCTGCGGCCGCTCGATCGGATTCCGTGGGATGTGCCGGGCGTGATCGCCGTCAAGCTTCTGGTCCATCCGCTGCTCGCGTTCGGCTTGATGCTGGCGTTCGGTCCCTTCGCTCAGCCTTGGGCTGCGACCGCGGTGCTGATGGCCTCATTGCCGCCGGCGCTCAACGTGTTCGTGATCGCGCGGCAGAACGACACCTGGGTCAAGCCGGCGTCAGTCGCCGTGCTGGTCGGCACCTTTGCCTCTGTCGTGACGCTGACCAGCGTAATGTGGGTGCTGCAGACGGGAAGGCTAAGCTCTCCCTAAAGAGCTTCAGCTCACGCGCCGCCAAGACGGCGCGAGTCCCTCGCGCATGGCGAGCCGCCGCAGCGGGCCTATCGATCCGATCAGGTGCAGGCCAGTGGCGCGGATCGACTGCATCGGGAGGAAATCGCTCAGCAGCGAGCGGTTGGCGAGATCGATGACGAAGGTCCGGCTCATGATATCGCCGCGCCGGGCCGACTGGTAGCGCGCCAATACCTGCGGCGAGCCGGGGTCCTCGCCATGCGCGAGCGCTTCGCCGGCGAGCCTGGCGATATCGGCTGCGTCCCGCAGCCCGAGGTTGAGGCCCTGCGCGCCGATCGGCGGCACCACATGGGCGGACTCGCCGACCAGCGCGACCCGGTTCCTGGCAAACTGCCTGGGCTGTTCGATCGCCAGAGGAAACAGATTGCGCCCCGGCTCGACCTCGACGCGGCCGAAAATCGAATGCGATTGCTTCTCGGCGGCGTCAGACAGTTCCGCATCGGAGAGCGCCTTCAGCCGCTCGGCTTCCGCGGCCGAGGAAACCCAGACCACGCTGCAGCGGTTGCCGGGCAGGGGCACGAACACGACGGGGCCGTGCTGTGTGTGGAATTCGGTCGAGATGTTCTTGTGCGGGCGCGAGTGGGCGATGTTGAAGGTGAGGGCCGACTGCTTCAAGTCGCGGCGGCTGATTTCGATGCCGGCCGCCTCGCGCGACTGCGACTGCCGGCCGTCGGCTCCGACCACCAGCCGCGCCGTCAGCGGCTCGCCGCGGCCGGTCCGGATCGTGACCATGGTGTCTTCCGGATTGATGATCTCGGCTTCGTCGTCGATGCGGGTCAGACCAGGCAGTTCGGCCGCACGCTGTTCGAGCGCCGCGACCAACGAGCGGTTGTCGATATTGAAGCCGAACTGCTCAAGATCGATCTCGTCGGACGAGAACCTCACTTCCGGGGCGCGGATCAGCCGCCCGGTGTCATCGACCAGCCGCATCACCTTCAGCGCCGCGGCCTTCTCGGCCAGACGCCGCCAGACATCCAGCCGCTCGAGCAGGTCGACGGAGGCGCCGAGCAGCGCCGTGGTGCGGTTGTCGGCGTAGGGCGCGCGGCGGGCGAGCAGGGCGGTCTTCGCCCCGGCATCCGCAAGCGCGATGGCGGCGGTCAGCCCAGCAGGGCCACCGCCGACGACCACGGCGTCATAGACATGCGGTGCATCACTCATATCGGAACATTTGACGGGATTGGCGGCATTTTCAAGCCATCAAATTCGCTAAAATCTTTCCACCGATTTGCGCGGCGGAACGCCGCAAGCGCGGATATGCAAACACAGTCGATTCCTGATAGCACTGCCCGGCGATGGAAATCGACCAAACCAGCCAGCCAGCTACGTTTCCGGCATCGCTGCGGATGCGGATGGCGGCGTTCTCCGTGCATATCTTCACGGCGATGGGGGCGGGCGTCGCGCTGCTCGCGCTGATGGAGGCCGTGCGCGAGCACTGGGCCAATATGTTCGGCTGGCTCGGGGTGGCGCTGGTCATCGATGCGATCGATGGTCCGATTGCGCGCAAGCTCGACGTGGTCCGGCTGCAGCCGAACTGGTCCGGCGAGGTGCTCGACCTCGTCGTCGATTTCGTCACCTATGTCTTTGTTCCCGCCTATGCGATCACGGCCAGTCATTTGCTGCTGCCGCTGGCGGCGCCGATCCTCGGCATCGGTATCGTGATCTCGAGCGCGCTGTACTTCGCGGATCGCAGGATGAAGTCCGCCGACAATCATTTCCGCGGCTTTCCGGGCCTTTGGAACGCAGTGGCATTCTACCTGTTCCTGCTGCATCTGCCGCCGGCGTGGTCGAGCCTTGCCGTGGCGATTATGATCGCGCTCACCTTCGCGCCATTCCACGTGCTGCATCCCCTGCGTGTCACGCGGCTGCGCTGGCTGACACTGTGGCTGATGGCCGCCGGAGCGGTGCTGGCGCTGTACACGCTCGCCCGTGACTTTGACGTCGGCACGCCGATCATCGTGGCACTCTGCGTGATCGCGGCCTATGTCGCCGGCAGCGACGCCGTCATCCGGTTGATGAGGTCACTCAGAGCATGATCGAACTTTTGGCCAGCCCGGAAGCGTGGGCGGCGCTACTCACGTTGACTGCGCTGGAGATCGTGCTTGGCATCGACAACGTGATTTTCCTGTCGGTGCTGGTCTCCCGCATCCCGCCGCACCAGGCAAAGCGCGCGCGTCAGATCGGATTGTTCCTGGCGCTCGTGTTCCGCATCCTGCTGCTCAGCCTCCTGGTATGGCTGATCGGGTTGACGGAGCCGGTGATCACGGTGAGGGGGCTCGCGCTGTCCTGGCGCGACATCATCCTGATCGGCGGCGGGCTGTTCCTGATCGCAAAGGCGACGCATGAGATCCACGGCGAGGTGGAAGCGCGGGAAGGTGACGAAGAGGCGGCGTCCGGCCGCAGCGCGTTCTTCTGGGTGATTGTCCAGATCATCATCATCGACATGGTGTTCTCGCTGGACTCGATCGTCACCGCGATCGGCATGGCGCAGGATCTGGAGGTCATGATCGCCGCCGTCGTGATCGCCTGTATCGTCATGTACGTCTCGTCGGGGCCAGTTGCGCGTTTTGTCGCAGAGCATCCGACCACCAAGATGCTGGCGCTGGCGTTCCTGCTGTTGATCGGCGTGGCACTGGTCGCCGACGGTTTCCACTTCCACATCCCGCGCGGCTACATCTATTTTGCGATGGCATTCGCAGCCGCGGTGGAGACGTTCAACGTGCTGGCGAGGCGTAACCGCAAGAAGGTGGTCAAGTAGCCGATCCAGCCCGTGAGTTGACAACAAGGCGCCGATGGCATTCGGTTCCGTGGCTACGGGATAAGTTGAGGAGAGCCGATATGACCAAGGCCGTGCGCGTGCACAAGGTGGGAGGCCCGGAAGTCCTCACTTACGAGGATGTCGAGGTGTCGGCACCTGCGGCGGGCGAGGTGCGGATTCGCCAGCACGCGATCGGGCTCAACTTCATCGATACCTATTTCCGCACCGGCCTCTATAAGGCGCCCGGTCTTCCCTTCATCGCCGGCAACGAGGCGGCAGGCGAAGTGGTGGCGGTCGGACCCGGCGTGACCAATTTCCATCCCGGTGACCGCGTCGCCTATTATTTCAACCTCGGCGGCTATGCCACCGAGCGCGTCATCCCTGCCGACAAGGTGGTGAAGCTGCCCGACCATATCACCTATGAGCAGGGCGCCGTGCTGATGCTGAAGGGGTTGACGGTCTGGTATCTCCTGCACAAGACCTTCAAGGTGGAGCCGCATCACCGCGTGCTGATCCACGCGGCGGCCGGCGGCATCGGATTGCTCGCCTGCCAATGGGCGCGCGCGATGGGCGCCCACGTCATCGGCACCGTCGGCTCAAAGGAGAAGGCCGATCTCGCGCTCGCCAACGGCTGCGATCACGTCATCCTCTACAATGAGGAGGATTTTGTCGCGCGGGTGAAGCAGATCAGCCGGGGCGAGCTCTGCGACGTCGTCTATGATGGCGTCGGCAAGACCACCTTCCCGGGTTCACTGTCGTGCCTGAGGCCGCGGGGCCTGTTCGTGAGCTTCGGCAACGCGTCCGGCCCGGTGCCGCCATTTGCGCTCGCCGAACTGAACAATCACGGCTCGCTGTTTGCGACCCGGCCGAAGCTCAACGACTACGTCGCCACCCGAAAGGAATTGCTCGAAGGCGCCGACACGCTGTTTGCCGCCGTGATCAACGGCAAGCTGCACGTGCCGATCAACCATGCCTACGCGCTGAAGGATGCCGCGCGAGCGCATATCGATCTGGAGAGCCGCGCGACCACGGGGGCGTCGATCCTGCGGCCGTAAGTCGCCGCCGTCATTGCGAGCGAAGCGAAGCAATCCATCCCTCCATGCGTGCGGACGGAATGGATTGCTTCGTCGCTTCGCTCCTCGCAATGACGATCGAGACGGTCACGCTACCCGCCGGGCGGCGCCCACTTGTGTCAGGATTGCGTCCAGTCCCTCGATCATCTCGGCGATCTCGGTCCGAGACACGTTGAGCGCGGGCATGAAGCGCAGTGCGTCGGGTTGCGGCGCGTTGATCAAGAGGCCTTTCGAGAACGCTTGCGCCACGATCGCTGCGCCGATCGGCAATTTTAGATCGAGCGCAAGCAACAGTCCGCGTCCGCGCACTTCGCCGAGGCCGTGCCGGGCCGAGAGGCGCTGCAATTCGCTGTCAAGGAACAGGCCGGCGTCGGCGGCGGACTTCAGGAATTCCGGCTTGCCGACCTGCTCGAGCACGGCGAGCCCCGCCGCGCACATCAGTGGATTGCCGTTAAAGGTGCCGCCCTGGTCGCCATGCTCGAAGCAGGCCGCATGCTCGGTCGCGAGCAGGGCGGCCAGCGGCACGCCGCCGCCGATGCCCTTGCCGAGCGTCATGATGTCAGGTGCAATCCCGGCATGCTCGTAATGGAAGAGCTTTCCGGTGCGGCCCATGCCGGTCTGGATCTCGTCGACGATCAGGAGCAGGCCCTGTTCGCCGGTCAGCGCGCGCAGCTGTTTCAGGAATTGATCGGTCGCGGGCCAGACGCCGGCCTCGCCCTGGATCGGCTCCAGCATCACGGCAACCGTATTCGATGAAATCAGCTCCTTCACCGAGGCAATGTCGTTGAGCCGCGCTTTGCGGAAGCCAGGCACCTTCGGCTCGAAGAGTGGTTCGAATGCTTTCTTGCCGGAGGCCGACATGGTCGCCAGCGTGCGGCCGTGAAAGCCGCCCTCGAAGGTGATGATCTCGAAGGCGCCGTTCTTGTATTTCGTACCATATTTGCGCGCGAGCTTGATCGCGCCTTCATTGGCTTCCGCGCCGGAATTGGCGAAGAACACCTCGTCGAAGCAGCTGTTCTCGACAAGCGCATTGGCAAGCTTGAGGCTGGATTCATTGTAGAAGGCCGGGCTCGGGGTCAACAGACACTTGGCCTGTGCGGCCAGTGCTTCCGCGACCGCAGGCGGCGAATGGCCGAGGCAGTTGACGGCCCAGCCCTGCATGAAATCGAGATAGCGGCGGCCAGAATCGTCCCAGAGATAGGAGCCTTCGCCGCGGACAAACACGGTGTTCGGGCGCGCGGTGATGTCCATCAGCGCGTCGAACGGAGGCAGGGCGTTGGGCATGTCAGGCTCCTTGATTGGCTGGGATGAAAGGGCAGGCGGCAACGCAAGAAGGCCGCACTTTTGAGGGTGCGGCCTTCTCGAAAACCTTAGGCTGAACTAGCTAGTCAGCGCTGGCGTCGGACATGGCGCAACCCATCATCGTCGCGGGTGCGACGACGGAAAGTGGCGCGGCGGATGGTCCGGTTCAGCTTCATGGCGATGGGCCATACAGCCCAAGGGCAGGGAATGTCAAGTCGCGCGCGGCGCCTCTTCGGTCTCCTCCTCGCCCCAATCGGCATCGACAATCGAGGTGTCGATCAGCTCGCCGCGGAGCAGGGCAAGCGGCGATTTGTAGTACAGCGCGATGTTGTGGAACGGATCGGTCAGGACCTTCCAGACCCAGATCAGCCCGGTCGGTACGTCCTTGATGACGAAGAGCTGAATCATGCGAGCGAGCCCGCCGGCGATGCCGATCGCGAGCCACACGGTACCGACGTGGCGGATGAAATCGAGCCTGGTGACCGGCGGTGAGAACAGGCCGAACAACGTCGGAAAGGCAAACAGCGCGACCGGCGCGAGGCCCCAGACGACCAGCAGGACGATCTTGCGGCTCTGGTTGTAGCCGACCTTGATCGCTTCCTTGTATTCGTTGGTGACCTTGTTCACGGCGTCATAGCCGTTGGGCTCGAAGAAGAAATGCCCGGTCTGCCGCGTCAACATCGCGAGCCAGCCGACCAAACCGGCCATCGCCGGATCGGTGAACAGCAGCCCGTAGCAGACCAGGAATATGAGAGCGCTGATCAGGTGCAGCGTCTGATTGATGCGGCTCTGGTGGTAGTAGCGGTAATCGTCCCAACGTTGCGTTCGCAGTGTGTCCGAGATGCGGCTCATCATTCACCCCTTAAGATTTGAAGGTGCGCGAGCCATAGGCCGAGTCCGTGAATGGAGCGTGACACCTTGAAGTTGTTATAATTACAGATGTAATCTAAGATTGGGCGCGCGAAAACGGCTTCGCAGGCTGCGAATTTATCGGGTGACGCCAATTCCTTGCCGCCGAGGTGGCAGCATGACTCTCTGAATTTTGAATATCGTTTCGCGGGCGCCCAACGAGCATTGCGCTGGATCAAAACATCCGAAGTGGCCGCAACTATTGATGTAGAAGCCGCTCAGAATCCGACGACGCTGCCGTGCAGGTCGTATTCGTCCGAGCGCTCGATCTTCGCTGTGACGATCTCGCCGACCTTGAGCGGGCGGCGGCTCGAGAGATAGACCGCGCCGTCGATCTCCGGCGCATCGGCCTTCGAGCGGCCTCGCGCGACGGTGGGGCCGACCTCGTCGACGATGACCTGCTGGCGCGTGCCGACCTTGCGCTTCAGGCGACGCGCAGAGATCTTCTGCTGGCGCGCCATCAGCGCGTTGTAGCGCTCCTGCTTGACCTCATCCGGCACGGCGCCGGAGAGCGCGTTGGAGGTCGCACCTGCAACCGGTTCGTATTTGAAGCAGCCGACGCGGTCGATCTCGGCTTCGTCAAGCCAGTCGAGCAGATAGGCGAAATCTGAATCGGTCTCACCAGGAAAGCCGACGATGAAGGTCGAGCGCAGCGCAAGCTCCGGGCACTGCTCGCGCCATTGCTTGATCCGTGCCAGCGTCTTGTCTTGCGCGGCGGGGCGCTTCATGGCTTTCAGGACATCCGGGCTCGCATGCTGGAACGGGATGTCGAGATAGGGCAGCACCTTGCCCTCGGTCATCAGGCCGATGACCTCGTCGACATGCGGGTAGGGATACACATATTGCAGCCGCACCCAGGCGCCGAGTTCGCCGAGCTCTTTTGCAAGGTCGAAGAATTTGGCACGCACGGCGCGATCCTGCCATGGGCTCTCGGCATATTTCAGGTCGACGCCATAGGCCGAGGTGTCCTGCGAGATGACAAGCAGTTCCTTCACCCCGGCTTTCACCAGCCGCTCGGCCTCGTGCAGCACATCGTTGGCAGGCCGCGACACCAGGTCGCCGCGCAGCTTCGGAATGATGCAGAAGGTGCAGCGATTGTTGCAGCCCTCGGAAATCTTCAGGTAAGCGTAATGGCGCGGCGTCAGCTTGACGCCCTGCGGCGGCACTAGGTCGAGATGCGGGTTGTGCGCGGGCGGCAGCGCGCGGTGCACGGCGTCGAGCACGCTCTCATATTGCTGTGGACCGGTGATCGAGAGCACGCCGGGATAGGCGCTCTCGATCTGCTCGGGTTCCGCGCCCATGCAGCCGGTCACGATCACCTTGCCGTTCTCCGCCATGGCCTCGCCGATCGCCGAGAGCGATTCCTGCTTGGCGCTGTCGAGGAAGCCGCACGTGTTGACGATCACGATATCGGCCCCGTCATGCTTGCGCGCGAGCTCATAGCCCTCCGCCCGCAGCCGCGTGATGATGCGCTCGGAATCCACAAGCGCCTTGGGGCAGCCCAGACTCGTAAAGGATATGCGTGGCGCTGGTTTCATGAGAGCCCCGAAACTTTACATTCGTTGTCCCAGGGACGTCCAAGCGAAACGAACGACATTTTTGGCGCGGCCGCCTGCTGCATATCTAGATCTGTCTGATTGATGGGCAGGAGCTAGTCCCAATTGTCCATAATTACAAGGCTTTGAGCTGGCTTCCATCGTGCTATGGATAGTTTTTAGAGAACACGAGTGAGCGATGGCCGCCGAGTCGTCTCCGAAAATCGTCATCGTCGATGAAAGTCCGATCCGCGCCGCGATCCTGGAGGAGGGCCTGCGCGAGGCCGGTTATACCAGCGTCGTGCATATCAGCGAGATGCACAGCCTGCTGGCGCGAATCTACGCCGTCGACCCCGATATCATCGTGATCGACCTCGAAAACCCGAGCCGCGACGTGCTGGAACAGATGTTCCAGGTCAGCCGGGCCGTGCGGCGGCCGATCGCCATGTTCGTCGACCAGAGCGACGCCGCCTCGATACAGGCCTCCGTCGAGGCCGGCGTGTCGGCCTATATCGTCGACGGGTTCAATAAGCAGCGTATCAAGCCGATCCTCGACCTCTGCGTGTCCCGCTTCAATGCGTTCGCGCGGCTGCAGGACGAACTGGACCGCACCAAGCATGCCCTGGAAGAGCGCAAGGTGATCGACCGTGCCAAGGGCATCCTGATGAAATTGAAGGGCCTCACCGAGGACGAAGCCTATGTGCTGCTGCGTTCCACGGCGATGCGCGAGAAAAAGAAGATCGGCGAGATCGCGCAGTCGATCCTGACCGCGTCGGAGTTGCTCAAATGACCACACCGCTTCGCATCGGTTTCATTCCGCTGGTCGACGCCGCCGCCCTGATCGTCGCCGCCGACAAGGGCTTTGCCGTCGCCGAAGGGCTCGACATCACCCTGGTGCGGGAGGTGTCGTGGTCGAACGTCCGCGACAAGCTCAATATCGGCCTGTTCGATGCCGCGCATCTGCTGGCGCCGGTCGCGATCGCCTCAAGCCTCGGCCTTGGCCACGTCAAGGTACCGATCGTGGCGCCCTTCAATCTCGGCCTCAACGGCAACGCGATCACGGTCTCGCCGTCGCTGCATGCTGCGATCATGGAGGAACTCGACGGCGACCGTTTCGACCCGATGGCGACGGCGCTTGCGCTTTCGCGCGTGGTTGCGAAGCGGCGCAAGAGCGGGGCGGAGCCGCTGATCTTCGGCATGACGTTCCCGTTCTCGACCCATAATTACCAGTTGCGGTTCTGGATGGCGGCTGGAGGTGTCGACCCGGACGAGGACGTGCGGCTGGTGGTGCTGCCGCCGCCTTACATGGTCGACAGCCTCGCCAATGGCCATGTCGATGCGTTCTGCGTCGGCGCGCCCTGGAACTCGATCGCGGTCGATCTCGGCATCGGCCACATCCTGCATTTCGTTTCCGACATTCTGGTCACCGCGGTCGAGAAGGTACTGGCGATCAGGCAGAACTGGGCGGAGAAGAATCCTGACGTCGTCGCGGCGCTAGTGCGGGCGCATCTGCGCGCCGCTGAATTCATCGAGCAGCCGGAAAACCGTGCCGAGGCGGCTGCGATCCTGGCGCAGCCGGAGCGGATCGGCGTCGACGCCGAGGTGATCCAGCGCACCCTCGACGGGCGGCTCAAGATATCGCCCGACGGCGCCAAGCGCGAAAGCGGTCGCTACCTGTTGGTAGGCCGGCACGGCGCAGCGCGGCCCGATCCGGCGCAGGCCGCGTGGCTCTATGCGCAGATGGTGCGGTGGGGACAGGCGGCCATGAAACCGGATGCCCTGAAGACGGCCATGGACGTGTTCCGGCCCGACCTCTACGACGCGGCTGTGGGACGTCGTCCGGCATCCACTGATGCGCCGCAGCCGATCGGCGCTTTCGCCGGGCCACCCTTCGATCCCAACGATATCCGGGGGCATCTGGCCGCGTTCAAGATCGGTTACTGGAAGCCGTAAGGCCTGTGCTGCGATCGTAGGCAGTAGCCGCAGCTCGGCTAAATTTTGAGCGGGCTGCTCGAAAATTCGCAACGAGGCGAGCCTCCAGCCAGCGGCCTGTTCCGCTAATAGACTGAAATAACGAGATATTTTCTCCGACAACGTCTGGCACGCAACTTGAATGTTGCAGTGCGGCCAGCCTGTCGCAGATGCCTGCTGGCTCACGTCCAAGATGGATTTCCGCAGCAACGAAGCTGATCGGACCGTTCCCAGGGATCAAGCAGGGCAGTCTTAGGCCTCGCCGGTTCCGAACGGTCGCTTTCCACCGTTGACGCCACTCGCCGTGGCCGCAGGAGCTTCGTCGCAGACCATGAAAATCGAGCCGCTCTCAGTTGACTTCTCCGACGAGCAGAAACGCTACCTCGAAGGCTTTGCCACCGGCCTGCAGATCAGCCGGGTCGGCCGCGGGCTTGGCGGGGGCGCCCCCAAAGCCAGTGCCGAGCCGACCGGCCCGGATGCCGCGCATATCAAGGCGCAGGACAAGGTCATCGCCTCAGGCAAGAAGCTCGTCGACCAGGAAAAATTCAAACGCGACGAGCATCCCTTCGATGCCTACCCGCGCCTGAAGCAACAGGCGCTCGACAACGCGCCGCCGTCGCCTGCCGATAATTTCCGCTGGCGCTATTTCGGCCTTTTCTACGTCGCGCCGGCGCAGGATTCCTACATGTGCCGCCTGCGCATTCCGAACGGCATCCTGAAGTACTGGCAGTTCGCGGGCCTGGCCGATCTCGCCGAAGAGCTCTGCGGCCCGTACTCCCACGTCACCACGCGCGCGAATTTGCAGGTGCGCGAAATCCCGCCGAAGAATGTGGTGAAACTGATCGAGGGCATCCAGGACCTCGGCCTGTGCTCGCGCGGCTCCGGCGCGGACAATATCCGCAACGTCACGGGCACACCGACCGCCGGCATCGATCCGCAGGAGCTCTTAGATACCCGCGCTTACGCGCGCGAGTGGCACTATCACATCCTCAACGAGCGCTCGCTCTACGGCCTGCCGCGCAAGTTCAACGTCGCCTTCGATGGCGGCGGCCGGATCGCAGTGCTGGAGGAGACCAACGACATCGCCTTCACGGCGGTGGAGGTGAAGGACGGGTTCGGCGTGGAGCGAGGGGTCTGGTTCCGGCTCGGCCTCGGCGGCATCACCGGGCACAAGGATTTTGCAAAATACTCCGACATCATCGTCAAGCCGGAGGAGGCGACGAAGGTGGCGGACGCCATCGTCCGCGTCTTCATCGATCTCGGCGACCGCACCAACCGCAACAAGGCGCGGCTGAAATATGTTTTGGACGGGATCGGCCTTGATCAGTTCCTGAAGCTGGTCGAAGAACGACTGAAGAAGCCCTTCACCCGCGTGCCGGCTGAGGCGCTGGCGCCGCGGCCTTTGACGGACCGCATGGCGCATATCGGTGTGCACAAGCAGAAGCAGGAGGGATTGAACTGGATCGGCGTATCGCTGCCGCTCGGCAAGGTCACCTGCGAGCAGATGCGTGGGCTGGCCAAGATCGCGCGCGATCTCGGCGACGGCGAGATTCGTCTGACCGTCTGGCAGAACCTATTGATATCGGGCGTGCGCGACGAGACTATCGAACTCGCGATCGCCGCGATCACGACGATCGGGCTCGGGGTCGAGGCCTCGCACATCCGCGCCGGGCTGATTGCCTGCACCGGCAATGCCGGCTGCCGCTTTGCCGCCTCGAATACCAAGCGCCATGCCGCCGAGATCGGCGATTGGTGCGAGCCGCGTGTTGCCATGGACAAGCCGGTCAACATTCATGTCACCGGCTGCCATCATTCCTGCGCGCAGCACTACATCAGCGACATCGGCCTGATCGCGGCGAAAGTGGATGTCGGCGAGGATGCCGATCCGGTCGAGGGCTATCATCTCTTCACCGGCGGCGGCTTCGGCCCCGATGCCGATGTCGGGCAGGAGCTCTATCACGACCTCAAGGCCGAGGACGCGCCGAAGACGATCGAGAAGCTGCTGAAGGCCTATCTCGCGCATCGTTCATCTGCTGACGAACCCTTCCTTTCCTTCGCGCGCCGCCATGATGGCGAGACGCTGCGCAAGCTCGCCGAGGCATCCGCATGAACCAGATCACGCCTCCACCGAAACTCGACATCATTCCCGCCAGCGCGCCGTTCTCCGACGCACAGCGCTCCTGGCTCAACGGCTTCTTTGCCGGACTGCTGTCGCCGGACGCCGCGACGCCATTACCGGCGGAGCAAGGCGCGGCCGTCATGCAGGGGGCAACCGGCGACGGCGATGACGGCGAAGCGCCGTGGCATGACCAGACCATGCCGATCGCCGAACGCATGAAGCTCGCCGAGGGACGGCCGCTGCGGCGCCGCATGATGGCGGCGATGGCGCAGCAGGATTGCGGGCAGTGCGGCTACAACTGCCACGACTATTCCGAGGCCATCGCCGGCAAGAGCGAAGCGCGGCTCAACCTCTGTGTCCCCGGCGGCAAGGACACCGCGCGGATGCTGAAGGCACTCTATGAAGAGATCGACAAGGCGCCTGCTGTACCGTCTGCACCAGCGGTGGCTGGCGCGCCTGCCGTCGCAACGCCTGCCGGCGAGCCCGGACGCTCGCGGGACAATCCAGTGCCGGCAAAGTTCGTCTCACGGCGACTGCTCAACAAGCCCGGCTCCGAGAAGGAGACCTGGCATATCGAGTTCGATCTCGCCGAGAGCGGGCTCGATTACGTGGTGGGCGATTCCTTCGGCATTTTCGCCAGGAACGATCTCGGCCTGGTCGACCAGATCATCGCATTGCTTGGCGCCTCGCACGTGACCGAAGTCCGCGGCAAGACATTGCGGGACGTGCTGCTCAACGACGTCTCGCTGTCGCCGGCGCCGGACTCGCTGTTCGAACTGATCACCTATCTGACCGGTGGCGCGCAGCGCGAGAAGGCGCGGGCGCTGGCGCAAGGCGAGGATCCCGACGGCGATGCCGCGACGCTCGACGTGATGGCGGTGCTGCAGAAATTCCCGAAGGTGCGGCCACATCCGGAAGCTTTCGTCGAGGCGCTGGAGCCGCTGCAGCCGCGGCTCTATTCGATCTCCTCATCGCACAATGCAACGCCCGGAAAATTGTCGCTGACGGTCGACTGCGTGCGTTACATCATCAACAAGCGCAAGCGGCTTGGGCTGGCCTCGACGTTCCTGGCCGAACGCATCAATCCCGGTGACGAGCTGAATGTCTACGTTCAGAAGGCGCACGGCTTTGCGCTGCCGCAGGATCCGAAGACGCCGATCATCATGATCGGGCCGGGCACCGGCATCGCGCCGTTCCGCGCCTTCCTGCTCGACCGCCGCGCCACCGGCGCGCAGGGGAAGAACTGGCTGTTCTTCGGCCATCAGCGCAGCGACTGCGATTTCTTCTATGCCGACGAGCTCAACGCGATGAAGACGGCGGGCCTGCTCACCCGCTTGTCGCTCGCCTGGTCGCGCGATGGCGAGAAGAAGTTTTACGTGCAGGACCGCATGCGCGAGGTCGGCCGAGAGCTGTGGACCTGGCTTGCCGAAGGCGCGCATGTCTATGTCTGCGGCGACGCCAAGCGCATGGCCAAGGATGTCGAACGCGCGCTGGTCGACATCGTCGCCCAGTTCGGCGCCCGCTCGGTGGACGAAGCGATCGCCTTCGTTGCCGACCTCAAGAAGAAGAGCAGGTTCCAGCTCGACGTTTACTGAGCGGTAAATCCGAGCTCAAATTCGAACGAATAATATTCTTCTCCGCCTGCCACGCGGAGAAGTTTTCCCTTCCGGGGAACTGGCTGGAAGTGCCGGCATCGCTATTTTTCGGCTCGTCTTGCGTTCGAGCGCGAACGCTATTCCATATGCGCCAAATGTTGCATTGGAGATCGACGATGCGCGAACTATCGGCGGAAGCCCGCCTGCATCTTTACGCGCGCAGCCTGTCGCGGAAATCGGGGACGGGGTTTCATACGGTTGCGCTCTACAGCGCTTTCGCCGTGATCGCAGCGATCGTGTTCGGCACGCTGTCGGTCCATCCGTTCTGAGAACATTGCTTGGCTCGGTCGTCTCCGGCCGTCATTGCGAGGAGCGATAGCGACGAAGCAATCCATGCCTCTGCAAGTGGTGAGATGGATTGCTTCGCTTGCGCTCGCAATGACGCAGACGGGCACGCCGGCACTTCAGCGGATTGTCACTTAGCCGTTTTGAACGGCGCGACTGCGATCCCGGCATCCTTCAAGGCCTGCCGCACGCCGCGCGCGATTTCGACCGCCCCGGGCGTGTCGCCGTGGATGCAGACGGTATCGGTGCGCATCTTGATGACCTTGCCTGACACCGAGACCACCGCGCCGTCCTGAACCATCCGCACCACGCGATCGGCGATCGCCTTGGGATCGTGCAGCACCGCGCCTGGCTTCTTGCGCGAGACCAGATTGCCGTCGTCCTCATAGGCGCGATCGGCGAACACTTCATGCGCCATGCGGAGGTTGGCTTCCTCGCCGGCGCGCACCAGTTTCGAGTTGGCGAGCACGACGAAGATCAGGCTCGGATCGACCGCCTTGATCGCGCTCGCGATCGCCTTCGCCGTCATGTCGTCCTCGCAGGCGACGTTGGAGAGCGCGCCATGTGCCTTCACATGGGTCACCTTGTGGCCGGCCGCGGTCGCGATCGCCTGCAGCGCGCCGATCTGGTAGGCGACGAGGTTCTCGATCTCCGATGACTTGAGGCCGGGAACCGGACGGCGGCCGAAGCCGTGCAGGTCGCGGTAGCCGGGATGCGCGCCGATGCTCACCCCGCGCGCCTTCGCCAGATCCACGGTGCGGCGCATGATGTCGGCGTCGCCGGCATGGTAGCCGCATGCGATGTTGACGGAGGTCGCAAGCTCGATCATCGCGGCGTCGTTACCCATCTCCCATGGGCCGAAGCTTTCGCCGAGATCGCAGTTGAGGTCGATGGTAGCAGTCATGGTGCTGGTCCCGCTTTGGGTCGGTTGGCTTCTGGTTAGCTAGTCGCTGATTCCGCGACCTGCCATGTCGCGGCATCGACGGCGTTGACGGCGTGGCCCGCGACGTTGGCCGCGCTCAGTGCTTCGAGGTTGAGATCAAGGCCTTCGAGCGGGCGCAGCCGATCCGGCAGGGTAGCGAGCAATTCGGCGAATTTTCGAGCTTCGGCCTGCGCCTCGGCCATAGTGACTGTCTTGAAGCGGAACGCGTGTCCGGCGGAAATCTGGGCGAAGCGACCTAAATCCGCGGAGATGACGGTGGCGATCTTGGGATAGCCGCCGCTGGTGCCGCGGTCCGGCATCAGCACGATCGGCTGGCCGTTGCCGGGCACCTGGATGCTGCCGTTCACGGTGCCATCGGAGACGATGTTGTGGCCGTGCAGATGCTTGATCACCGGACCTTCGAGCCGGTAGCCCATGCGGTCGCTGGTCGCGGAAATCTTCCATTCGCTGTCGAGGAACAGCTTTTTGTTGTCCTCGGAGAATTCGTCGTCCTGCGGACCGAACAGGATGCGGATCGGTGCGTCCGGCCGTTCGGGCAACGCGATCCGCCGCTCGGCCGCACCGCTGGCACGTTGCACCTGGAGCTCGTCGCCGCTCTGGAGCGGGCGCGGATAGGGGCTGCCGAGGCCTGCGCGCGCGTTCACGGCGAGGCTGCCGAACATCGGCTCTCCCGTAATTCCGCCCTCGATCGCGAGGTAACTGAACGCGCCGCGCTTGGCAAAACCGAGCATCAGCGTCTCGCCTTCGGCGAGGGTCGCCGAGGTATCGAACGCCACGGCTCGTCCCGCGATGTCGGCGCTACGCGAGGCGCCCGCAAGCGCAATACGTACCGCGCCGCAACGTGCGGTGAAGCTCGCACCGAACGGTCCGATCTCCACTGCAGCAGCGAAGGGCTCATTGCCGACCAGCGTGTTCGCGGCGGCGAGGGCGAGGCGATCCATTGCACCGCTCGGCGTCAGCCCATAGCGCTGCGAGCCGGGACGGCCGCCATCCTGCACGGAACTCGCCGGACCGATCGAGGAGACGATGAGCTTGCTCATGCGGCGACCAGTTCGGCGACGAACTCGCCAGCTTCCGCGGCGCGGTCCTGCTCGGCGAAGGTCTTGGCGTCGACCGCCGTGAAGCTGACGGTGTCGCCCGGCTCGAGCAGGAAGATCGGATCGCGGTGAAGCTGATAGGTGCGGACGGCGGTGCGGCCGAGCAGGTGCCAGCCGCTGGGTCCGGCGATGCACTGGATTCCGGTCTGCACGCCGCCGATTGAAATCGTGCCAGCCGGCGTCAGCACACGCGGATTCTGGCGACGCGGCATGTGCAGGAACTTGTCGAGGCCGCTGAGATAGGACCAGCCGGGAGTGAAGCCGATCATGGCGACGCGGTAGTCGCCGCCGACATGGCGCCTGACGATCTCGTCAGGCGTGGTGTCGAGGGTCTTGGCGACGTCCTCGAGGTCGATGCCATGTTCGCCGCCATAGGCCACCGGGATGCGCCAACGCCGGGTTCTTGCGGCGGCCGGATCGGGGCGCCGTGCCAGCGTGAGCAGTTGTTCCCCGAGCGCTTCGAAGCCGATCTGCACGGGATCATAGTGCACGAGCAGCGAACGATAGGTCGGAACGGTCTCGGTCACGCCGGCGATCGGCGCCGCGGCAAGGGTGCGGTCGAGCGCCAGCACCCGCCGATTGGCGGCGTCATCGATGTCGCGGCTGAATTCCACCGTGATGGCGCTGTCGCCACTCGGGAGAAGACGGGGTGGGGCTTCGCGCGCGGCCATGGCATCATCGCTCATCGAGCATCAAGCTAGCGTGTTTTGCTGCGCAGTGGAATTCGGCTAGCGAAAAATCACCAAGCAACTTCAATAAATTAAACCGAGGGCCGGCGATAAGATAGCGTAATCGATGATCGCATTCTCGCCCTTGACGCGAAGGCCGCGGCTCGCAAGATGCGCGCGCCAATTCATTCCCACCGGAGCCGATCTTTCAAGATGTCCCTCACTGCAGAAGCGATCGCGACGCTGTCGCACGTGTCCACCGCCACCATCACCACGGTCCTGCTCAAGAAGGGGCTGCGTAACGTCTGGATGCGCGGCACCAAGCCGCTCAAGCCGGGCCAAAGGCGGCTGGTCGGGTCGGCCTTCACGCTGCGCTTCGTGCCGGCGCGCGAGGATCTGGCGACGCCGGAATCCTGGTCGTCACCGATCTCGACCCGCACCGCGATCGAGGCAATGCCGGAAGGCTGCGTCGCCGTGGTCGACGCGATGGGCGTCAGCGACGCCGGAATCTTCGGCGACATTCTCTGCGCGCGGATGGTGAAGCGTGGCGTCACCGCGCTGATCACCGACGGCGTGGTGCGGGACCTCGAAGGCGTGCTCGGCACGGGACTGCCGGTGTGGTGCAACGGTTTTGCCGCGCCGCCATCCGTCGCCGGACTGACCTTCGTCGGCTGGGGCGAGCCAATCGGCTGCGGCGGCGTGGCGGTGTTCCCGAACGATGTCGTGGTCGCCGACCAGGATGGCGCGGTGCTGATCCCGCAGGCCTTCCTCGACCAGGTGCTGGCCGAGGGACCGGAGCAGGAACGGATGGAAGCCTGGATCGTCAATGAGGTGAACAATGGCGTGCAACTGCCGGGCCTCTATCCGATGAATGCCGAAACCAAGGCGCGCTACGCCGCGAGCAAGAAATAACTTCAGAAAAGCGAGGTAAGCCCATGGAAATCCATATCGCTGGCACGCGGCCGACCCGTCGCGGGCCGGCCGAATATTTCACCGGCACGGTGCTGCAGGATCCCGTCATCATGGCGCCCGCGCCGGCGCGGCTGAACTCGTCGCGCGTCTCCTTCGAGCCGGGCGCGCGCACGGCCTGGCACACTCATCCGCTCGGCCAGACGCTCTACGTGATCTCCGGCATCGGCCGGGTCCAGGCCGAGGGCGGTCCAATCAGGGAGATCAGGCCGGGCGACGTAGTCTGGATTCCGCCGAACGAGAAGCATTGGCATGGCGCGTCGCCAACCAATGCCATGACCCATATCGCGATGCAGGAAGCGCTCGATGGCGTCTATTCGAACTGGATGGAGCACGTCACCGACGAGCAATACAACGTGAAGGTCGGGTAGTTTTCCCAGGGACGCGAGAGTCCGTAGCCCGGGTGAAGCGCCAGCGTCACCCGGGACCGCTCGTGCCACACGGACACTTCACCGGATTGCGCTTCGCTTCATCCGGGCTACGCAGCATTCGTAAGGCTAGATCAGTTCACCCGCGTCCAGGTCTGGCCGCCGCAGAACATGCCGCCGAAGGCGCAGCCTTGCACGCGCAAGGTGTCGGAGCCCTTGAGCGCGATCGTCGAGTCATAGGTGCTGCCGGTGTTCGGATCGAGGATGCGGCCGCTCCATTTGTCCTTGGCAGGTTTCATGTTGATCAGGACCTGCTCGCCATTCTGGTTCGAGGTCTCGTCGACAGCATAGCCGCAGAGGTTGGCGCCGCACTGCTCGATGCGGATCTTGCCCTCCTTTTCCTCCGTCAGCCACATGCCGATCGGCGAATTGGCTTGGGCTGCCGCCGCTGGTGTCACGGGCTTCGCGACCGGCGCTTGAGTGGCTGTGGCGACCGTCGGAGCCGGGGCCGGAGCCGGCACTGCGGTCTGCTGGGTCTGCGGTGCTGGTGCGCTGGACGGTGAGGGCTGAGGCGCGGGCGCGCTATCGCTCGGCGCAACGGCTGCTGTCGTGGTCGAGGGGGCGGTGGAAGCTGCCGCCGGCGGCGCAGCAGGGACGGGCGGTGCGGCCGCCGGTGCTGCCGCTTGTCCGGACGGAGCGGGAGCCGCCGCAACCGGCGCGGATTGCGAATCGGTCTTCGCCTCCTGCTGCTGCGATTTCTGCTTGCGAGTGCCTTCCTCACCCTTGGCGCGCTTGGATTTGCGGCCGGTATTGTCGTAGACGCCGGGGATCGAGACGGTGCCGCGATCGGGATCGATGCGGATGGTGCGGCCGCCATATTCGAAGGTGTACTGGGCCTGCGCTGTGGAGCTGGCAAGCAAAAGCGCAGCGATAGCCAGAAGCTTCTTCATGATGACCTCCAGAACAGGAATCCCCGGTCAGTGAAGCTACACATCAGTAACTTGATGCAACGTGACCTAGATCACTTTCAATACGTAATCAAAACGTAAGTCGTGTACCACCAGCTTTGGTTCAAACGGCTGACCGACAGTCTAGTTAGGGCTCGCCTCGTGGTCAAACTTGCAGTCCGGTCGGATCATTCAAACCAGGCAGCATAAACGCGCTTGAAGGTGCCGTCCTTCATTGCGATGTCCAGCCATTGATCCACGAACAACTTCAGCGCGACGTCGCGCTGCAGCCAGTAGGCCTTTTCCGCAAAGTCGAACGGGTGATCGGGATGCACCGCGCAGAGCACGCCGGGGTGGAGTTTCTGCTGGTAGCGCGTCTCGGACGCATCCGTCATCATCAGGTCGGCATCGCCCTTGGCAATCTCGTCGAAGATCCTGGTATTGTCATCGAAGACCTTGATCTCGGCGTTCTTCACATGCGCCCGCGCAAAGCGCTCGTTGGTGCCGCCGGGATTGACGATGACGCGCGTGCCGGCATGGTCGATTTCGGCAAGCGTCTGGTATTTGTTGATATCGGTGCAGCGGGTGATCGGCGTCTTGCCTTCGCGCATGATCGGGATCGAGAAGAAGCCTTTCTTCTGGCGCTCCAGCGTGATCGAGATGCCGCTCATCGCAATGTCGAAGCGGTCGGCTTCCAAATCCTTCGTCATCTGCGGCCAGGCCGTTTTGACATATTCGACCCTGACGCCGAGCGCCTTGCCGAGCGCTTCCGCCATGTCGACCTCGAATCCCCTGAAGCCGGGCGTCGTCCGGTCGACAAAACTAAACGGCGCATAGTCGCCGGTCATGCCCACACGCAACGTCCCGCGCTGGATGATGTCGTCGAGCCGCGAAGGCGACGCCGCTGGCTGAGCATGGGCGGAAGCCATCATCAACGTGGCGGCCGCAAGGCCGACGAATCCGCGCATCATCAAAGTTTCCTCCATCGATTGCCTCGATGATAATCTGTTGCCACGGCTTTAGATGGAATGAGCGCGTCGAGCCAGTCAAAGGAAGTCAAATCGTGACAATCTCAGTTTACGAAGCATCGGTCGGCGTGTTCATGCCATATCTTCGCAATCTTTCCGGGCTGCTCGATCACGCGTCCGCCTACGCAAGGGCGCGAAACATCGATCCTGCCGTGCTGCTCGGCATGCGGCTCTATCCGAACATGTACAGTCTCAAGCAGCAGGTGGGCGAGGCCAATCGCCATGCGATCGCCTGTTGTGCGCTGCTGGCCGGGCACGAGCCGCTCAGCTTCGGCGACATCGAGCCTGATCTTGATGAGCTCAAGCTCAGGATCGCAGCCACGATCGATTTCGTCCAAAGCCTGCCGCGTGCTGCGATCGACGAGGCCGGTGACAAGGAGGTAGTGTTCACCTTCAAGAGCGGCGCGCAGCGCGCGTTCACCGGGCGGTCGCTGCTGCTCGGCTTCAGCGTGCCGCAGTTCTTCTTTCACGTCACGACCGCCTACGACATCCTGCGTCACGCCGGCGTCGATCTCGTCAAGAAGGATTTCCTGGGACCGCCAAGACCGGCGTAGAGCATGATCCGGAAAAATGGAGACCGGTTTTCGCTCGCGACAAACGCGAAGCGTTTGCGCGGAGATCATGCTCAAACAAGGAGACGAGATCATGATCCGATTTCGTCTAATCGGATCATGATCTCGATGCGGAAGCTAGATCTCGCCGCCTTCCTCGCGGATCAGGCTGGCGACGGCGGCGCGGCTGGCCATTTCCTGCTTCAAGACCTCAAAGCGATGATGTGCGTCGGCCTCGCGGTCATCCACGAACCTGATCGCGGCCTCCCGGTCCATCGGGCCGCTCACCAGGGGCTTCGAATTCTCGCCGATGGTCTCGTCGACATAATACTGGCCGTCCTGCTCGCGCACCGTCCACTTGAAGCGGAGGGCGGCCATCGGGCCGGGGCCGACTTTCGAATAGCCATGGGCTTCCTGCGGCAGCGGGCTCGCGGGCTGCTCTTCGGCCGCCCCCGGGTCGGCCTGCGGCTTCTCGATCGGCGCGGGCGCGTGCTGCTCGTCCAAAATGCTGGCGATGGCGGCAAGCGCATTGTCGGTAGGATCGCTCTGGCTCAAAATCTCTTTCCTTAGGGATTGGTCGGCAAAGATGGTTGCCGACACTTCCCATCTACTCAACCCCGGAATGAGGCTGAGTTTTGGCCCTGCTGTAGTTTTTCCCTTACGCAGATACCGGCGGACGCTTGTCCTTCCAGGGCCGTACCTGCTCAAGCTGGCCGGCCCAGGCGGAACAGCGTTGCCTCGTCACCAAGCCTGGCGGCGAACATCATGCCGAGCGGCAGACCGTCCTTGCTCCACGCCAGCGGCACCGACATCGCAGGCTGGCCGGACATGTTGAACATCGAGGTACCCGGCATGTAGCGCCGCAGGATCGGCCCGATCTGTGCCAGGTCTTCCGACATGGTGTTGATCTCGCCGAGCCGGATCGGCGGCGTGCACAGCGTCGGACTGAGGAACACGTCGCAGCCCTCGAAGAAGATCGCGAGGCTGCGCGAGATCTGGAACGCCGCGAGCTGCGCGGCGATGTAGTCCGCCGACGTGATATTTTGTCCGTTGTGGGCGCTTGCCAGCGACAGGACTTCCAGGTCGTCGCCCGTCACGGTGCGGCCGATGCGCTGCTCGATCGCTCGGACGGCGACCGCGGTGTTGCCGCTGACAATCGTCGTCATCACCGTGGAGGGATCCGCTGGAAGGGTGGGGGCGCGCTCCTCGACATGATGGCCGAGGCCGGCGAGCAGTTTTGCGGTGTCGCGGACGGCTGCGGCGACCTCGGGATCGATCGCCTCCCCATTGGGCGATTTGTCCGTGAAGGAGATGCGAAGCTGGCCGGGATCGCGGCTGACTTCCTGCGAGAACGGCCGCGCCGGGGGCGGCGCGACATAGAGGCTCCACGGCTCCGGACCGTGGATCGCGTCCATCATCACGGCGCTGTCGCGCACACTGATGCTGACGACATGCGCGGTCGAAAAGCCGCCCCAGCCCTCGCCACGATCGGGACCGACCGGATTGCGGGCCCGACTCGGTTTCATGCCGAACACCCCGCAGGCAGAAGCGGGGATGCGGATCGAGCCGCCGCCATCGCTGGCATGTGCCACGGGCAGGATGCGTGCTGCGACAACGGCGGCGGCGCCACCTGAGGAACCGCCGGAGGAATGCGCGAGATTCCAGGGATTGCAGGTCGGCCCGAACAGACGCGTCTCCGTGGTCGGCATCAGCCCGAATTCGGGGCTCGCGGTCTTGCCGAAGATGGTCACGCCGGTGTCGATGAAGCGCTGGGTGAGGGTGCTGCTGTGGTCCGCGACGAAATCCCTGTTAACGCTGGCGCCGGAGGTCGTGCGCGTTCCCTGCAGGAGGTCGAGGTCTTTCAGAAGGAACGGCACCCCCGTGAAGGGTCCGTCCGGCAGCCCTTTGTCGATCTGCTGCTCGGCATAATTGTAGTGCTTGACGACGACGGCATTGATCTGCGGGTCAACCTTGGCCGTGCGGGCGATCGCTTCGTCGAGCAGTTCGCGCGGGCTGACCTGCTTGTTGCGGACCAGCTCGGCGAGGCCCACCGCGTCGTAATTGCCGAATTCCTTGAAAGCCATATTCCACACCTAGAGCGAACGGCGCATCTTCGGGCGCGCATTCGTCTCTATCCTCTATCCTCTTGCTGGAGCAATGACCTTTCGGAAGAAGTGGTATCCACAGGTCATGCGCTGATGACGGGCCGATCCTTGTCGGCCCGCCCGAAGATAGACGGTTTTATCGGATTAGTTTAGCACGTCCTGGTTGATGACGTTCTGCCGCAACGGCGCGCCGTCAAGGACGCTCAGGATGTTGCGTGCGGTCTGCTCGCTCATCCGGTCGACGGCTTCGACCGTGACCCCGGCAACGTGTGGGGCCATGATCACGTTCGGCAGGCTGTGGAGGGGCTGGCCGACCGGCGGCGGCTCCTGCTCGAACACGTCAAGGCCGGCGCCGGCAAGCCTGCCCGATACCAGCGCATCGTGCAGTGCCTTCTCATCGACGATGCCGCCGCGGGCGGTGTTGATGAGATAGGCGGTCGGCTTCATGAGTCTGAAGCGCGCCGCGTTGAACATGCCGATTGTTTCCGGCGTCTTCGGGCAATGGATGGTGACGAAATCAGCACGCGGCAGGGCCGCGTCGAGATCCGGCACCGCCTCGCAGCCGGCGGCCGCGATTTCGCTGGCCGGCTTGTAGGGATCGTAAACCAGCACCTGCATTTCCATCGCCAGGCACCGTTTGGCGGTGCGGGTGCCGATGCGGCCAAAGCCGACGATCAATACCGTCTTGCCATAGAGATCGAAGGGCAGCACGCCGAGCCGGTTCGCCCAAGTGCCGTCCTTGACCACGGCATGCATTTCCTGTGCGCGCTTGGCCAGCGTCAGCATCATGAACAGGGCCTGTTCGGCCACTGACGGCGAGTTCGCCGTGCCTGCCACCATCAGCGGTACCTTGCGGCGCGAGAGCGCAGGGACGTCGACTGCGTCGTAACCGACGCCGATCCGCGTCACCACCTGCATGTCTCCGGACGCCTCGAGCTCCGGCTCGCCGAATGGGGTGGGGCCAAGTGCGACACCATGGACCGGCGCATGCTGCTTCAGCAAGGCCGCGAAATCCCTGGCGGAGATCAGGTTGGGAAATTCGACGAGTTCGACGTCGTCCCGTTCGTTGAGGAGAGCCCGTGCTCCCGATGAGAGTGTCTGAGTGACAAAAATCTTCTTCTTGTTGGTGGCCATTTCCTGCCCTTGGCTAGTACGTGAATTGCGTCGTCAAAGGACGACGCCGGTCACCTCGTTTAGCAAATGCATGTTGTTGAGGTCCACAGCCAAGCGGAGCGGGGCACCATCCTGCGCGCCGGCGTTGGGATTGACCCGGCCGCAGATCGGGGTGTCCTCGAGGGTGAAATAGACCAGGGTCTCCATGCCCATCGGCTCGGTGACGTCGAGCACGGCCTCGAACGGCTCGACTCCCGGGTGCAGATGCGGTCGGGCCTCGGCGATGTGTTCCGGCCTGATTCCGAGCAGGAGCCTCTCGGTGCGCGGCACCGCCTGGTAGCGGGCGGAACGTGCCGGCGGCACCGGAAAGGCGAGGCGGTCGGTCAGGCGCAGATGCAGCCGGCCGTCGACATCCTCGAGCCGGCAGGGCATGAAGTTCATCGCGGGCGAGCCGATGAAGCTGGCGACGAAGCGGATCGCCGGCTTGTGGTAGAGCTCATTCGGCGTGCCGATCTGCTCGATGCGGCCGTGGTTCATCACCACCACCCGGTCGGCGAGCGTCATGGCCTCGACCTGGTCGTGGGTCACGTACACCGTGGTGGTGCGGACCTTCTGGTGGACCTTCTTGATCTCGATCCGCATCTGCACGCGCAATTTGGCGTCGAGGTTGGACAAGGGTTCGTCGAACAGGAACACCTTGGGATTACGCACGATGGCGCGACCCATGGCGACGCGCTGACGCTGGCCGCCGGAGAGCTGCTTCGGCTTGCGGTCGATCAGGTCGGTGATGTCGAGCATGCGGGCCGCTTCCGTGACCCGGCTCTTGATCTCGGCTTTGGGATAGTGCTTCAGCCGCAGCCCGAACGACATGTTCTCGGCCACCGTCATATGCGGATAGAGCGCGTAGTTCTGGAACACCATCGCGATGTCGCGGTCCTTCGGCGGCACGTCGTTGACGATGTCGCCGCCGATTGTGATATCGCCGTCCGAGATGTCTTCCAGCCCCGCGATCATCCGCAGCGTGGTCGACTTGCCGCAGCCGGATGGACCGACCAGCACCACGAACTCATGGTCGGCGATGTCGAGATCGATGCCGCGCACCGCTTCGACTTCGTCATAACGCTTCACGACTTTCCGCAGCGAAACTTCGGCCATGAGTTCAACCCTTTGTCGCGCCGGCGGTCAGGCCGGCAATGTAATAGTCCATCAGGAAGGCGTAGATGATCAGCGGCGGCGCGGCGCCGAGCAGCGCCCCGGTCATGATCTGTCCCCAGTTGAACACGTCGCCCTTGATCAGGGTGGTGATGATGCCGACCGGCAGCACGAGCTGGTCGGTCGAGGTCGTGAACACCAGGGGATAGAGGAACTGGGCCCAGGAGACCGTGAAGGCGAAGATCGTCGCCGCGATCAGGCCGGGTAGCGCGACCGGAATGAAGATCCGCGTCAGCGTCTGGAACCAGGACGCGCCGTCGATGATCGCGGCCTCATCGAGCTCCTTCGGGATCGAGGCGAAGTAGCCGATCATGATCCAGGTGCAGAACGGCACCGTCAGCGTCGGATAGATGAACAGCAGCACGTACCAGCGGTTGATGAGCTGGATGCCGGTCCAGTCGCCGATCAGGACGAACATCTTGAACAGCGGGATGAAGAGCAGCGTGTCCGGAATAAGGTAGGTCAGGAACACGCCGGTCGCGAGCGTTGCCGAACCCCAGAACTTCATCCGTGCCAGCGCGAACGCCGCGGGCACGCTGATCAGCATGGTGATGGTCACGACGATGATCGAGACCCAGGCCGAATTCCAGAAGAAGCGCAGGAACTGGTTCGATGTCAGCAGCCCGATATAGTTCTCAAGCGTCGGATGATATACCCACCATGGATTGGTCGCCGCCGAGATCTCGGCGCTGCTCTTCAGCGAAGTGATGAGCATATAGAGCGGCGGTGTCAGCGAGAAGATCGCGAACAGCACCAGGAAGAAGTACGACCAGCGCAGCGCCCAGGCGCGGTCGCGGCTGATGCTGCCGTATTTCTTGACTTTACGGGTCGGTCCGGCCTTGTCGATCGTGATTGTGCTCATCAGGCTTCGTTCCCCCGCTTGGAGATATCGCGCAGGATGAAGATCGCCGCCACCGCGAGGATCGGCACCATGAACAGCGAGACGCTGGCGCCGAGCGGGATGTCGCTGCCCTCGATGCCGACCCGGAACGCCCAGGTCGCGAAGATGTGGGTGTGGTCGAGCGGGCCGCCGGCGGTGAGGATGCGGACGATATCGAAATTGGCGAAGGTGACGATCAGCGAGAACAGCGTCGTGATCGCGATGATGTTGCGCATCATCGGAAGCGTCACGTACCAGATGCGCTGCCACCAATTGGCGCCATCGATCGCGGCCGCCTCATAGAGCTGCTCGGGCACCGATTTCAGCGCCGCCAGATACATGATCATGAAGAAGGGCGCGCCATACCAGACGTTGACGAGGATGACGGAGAAACGTGCCCAATTCGCATCGCCGGTCCATGGGATCGGCCCGATGCCGAAGAAGGACAGGGTATAATTGAAGGCGCTATAGGAGGGATCAAACAGCCACAGCCAGGCGAGCGTGCTCATCGCCGGTGGGATCACCCACGGCACCAGCAACATGCCGCGCCATCTGCGCTGCTTGTTGGCGGGAACGTTGTGCACGAAATGCGCGACGATGAAGCCGATCAACGCTTTGAAGATCACGGCCGAAATCGCGAAGATGCAGGACTGCTTCACGACCAGCCAGAACGTGTCGCGCTTGAACAGGAACTCGAAATTGCCGAGGCCGATGAATTTCGTCATCGACTTGTTCAACGTCGCCAGATGCAGGGAGTAGAGCGCGGGATAGATGACGAACGCCGCGACGAGGAGGATCAGCGGCAGCGTCATCAGGAACGCGACCGTCGACTTGCGCCTCAGCGCATTGTGTAAACCGTTGCGCCTCCGTGTGGCTTTTGTTGCCAGGACACGGTTCGGGTGAAGGGCGACATCGGCCATGATCGATCTTCCTCGCGCGAGAGTTATTCCAACGGAGAATCCGGAACGTCGGACCTGATGCCGCCAACAGCGGTGACGGTCCGCGCCGCGGCGGCCGGTTACGGCCACCGCGACGACACGTTCGCTCTCAGCTCCGCATGAAGCCTTCACACTCGCCTTCGGCCCAGGCGAGCGTCTTTTCCATCGCTTCACCCTGGGCAAAACGCAGGCACATCTTGGTTAGGGTTGCCTGCGCATAGATTTGCTGCGCGACCTTGGGCGGCGCCGGCGAGGCCGCGATCGACAGCGTTTGCCTATGGTAGGGGTCCGGATAGCTGAAGAGAGTGCCCTTCGGGGGCCCTTCCTCCTCCCACACCTTCAGCTTGGTCAGATTCTCATAGGCGGGCAGGTCATAGCCGCCGCTCGCCACCACCATCTTCTCGACCGATGCCGGCTGCGACAGGTGGACCAGGAGGCTCTTGGCGGCTGCCTTGTTCTTCGAGAACGCCCAGATGTTCCAGAAGAAAGGCAGATAGGGCGCAAAGCGGCCTTTCGGTCCGGCCGGGAAGCCGTGCGTCCAGCACTGTTCGGCGATCTGCGGCGCGTCGCGTTTGGCGACGGCCCAGGCGCTGGGCGGATTCATGATCATCGCCCCCTTGCCCGAGACCAGCCACTTGTTGTTGGAAGCGTCGTCCCATGCCGACACATCCGGCGGCAGGAACGCGATCAGCTTCTTGTAGAATTCGAGCGACTGCCGCACCGCATCGGTCTTCACGGTCAGGTTGCCCTTGGCATCGACGAGCTCGGCGCCGTAGGACTGGAAGATCGCGCCCGCGGTGTCGACATTGTCGCTGGTCTCGCCGAGGCCGATGCCGAAGGGAACGCCGGCCTTGTGGCAGGCTTCGGCCGCCTTCAGGAACGTGTCCAATGTCCAGTTCTCATCTTTGGGCGGCGAACCTGCCGGATACATTTCCTGCACATCGATGCCGGCATGTTTCTTCATCAGATCGATGCGCGAGCAGGGGCCCTTGATCTGGCTGCCGACGCTGGCGGGAACGCCGAGCCACTTGCCGTTGGCTTGCCCCAGATAATTGACCGTTCCGTTGACCTTGCCGTTCTGCTTGACGAGCTGGTCCATGATGTCGTTGACGGGCTCGAGCAGTTCGGCGTGCGCATGGGGCCACCAGGTGGGCATCTGCAGAATGTCATGACCGGACTTCGCCTGGGCTTCGGCGGCGATCGTCAGCAGGTTCTTATTGCCTTGGCTCGGGATGTAATCGATCGTCACTTCGACCTTTTCTTTCGCCGCCCATTCATTGACGAGCTCGGTCGAAGCCTTGTTGGCTCCGGGCACCCAGTGATCCCAGAAACCAATCGAGAGCGTGCCCGCGGCATAGGCGCCGCGGATGTAAGGAGCCGTAACCAGCGCTGCCGATGACAGCGCTGTAGCCGCAACAAATTCTCGTCGAGACAGCTTCTTCCGTGACATGGCGTTCCCTCCCTGGTGAGCCGACGGTCAAAGACTTGCGAAATCTCGTTTTTGTTTTTTTGGCTCGCCGCATTCGAGGCGGCGGGGCGATTTCCTCGTTGGAGATCAGAGCAGAATTGTCGGCGCCTGTCGAGAAATCAGGTGAATGCTTTCGTAGAACTAACGTTGTGTGCAAATGGCTGGCAGTCGGATCTGTTAATCTTTGCGCTATGCCTGCCGCAGGGCGTTTTTTTGCGGCGCACGCGAATGAGGGGACGCGACAGGTAGACCTGCTTGCGGGGAGAACGATAAAGTCCGGGGATCGGCGGCGCTTCAGCCGCGATCACGATCGATCATGGAGACTCCGATAATGCCAAGCTTGGTATCGAAGCAGCGTGCGCGCTTGAGGCTCTGCGCCGCGCTGGCGGCGGCTGCCATCCTGTTCTTCAATGCCTCCCCGCGCGCGGAGGCGCAGGGCTTGATCCAGGGCGTCCAGCAGGGGGCTCGTGAAGGCAACAAGGCTGCCGGGCCGGTCGGTGGCGTCTTGGGCGGCGCAATTGGAGGTGTGGTTGGCGTGGTCACGGGGGTGACCGGCGTGCTCACCGGCACCAACCCCAACAGCAACCCGGCGCCAGCGGACAGGCAAGGCGCTCCAGCCAAGAACAGCAAGGCCGCGAAGGCCAAGGACAAAGCCGCCAAGCAGCCGCAGATGCTGACCCAGGCGGGCGTGCCGCAGCTCACCGCCGAACAAATCGTCGCCACCAGCGACGCCAACATCGAGCGGATCAAGAAGGAGCTGAACCTCACACCCGAGCAGGAGAAGTATTGGGCGGGCTTCAATAGTGCGATGCACTATCTCGGTCATAACGGCGCCGATCGCGTGAATCTGCGCATTGCCCGCGCCAGGCGCGACCCGCCGGACGATATCGTGGAGCAGATGCGCAATGAGGCCCAGTTCCTCAACGACCGCGCCGTCGACCAGCGCAACGTCGCCGATGCCGCCGAGCCGCTTTATGCGAGCCTCGACGACAAGCAGAAGCAGATCTTCATCAACGAAATGGTCCGCCTAAGCCACGAGCGGGGGCTGGACTAAGTGGGAGGGCACTTCGACGGCCGCCACGAATAGCCGGGTAACCATGCCCTGGGGTAGGTTGAAGGCGCGGCACCCGGCTATTCTGCCGCAGCGGCGCGGCCTCCCCAATCGTCATGCAAAGTTGAAGAAACCTCGACTGATTCACGCCCGACTTATGGCTGATTGAAGGTCTTGTCGGGAACCCGTTGGCGCAGCGTTACAAAATGGCATCGGCCAGCGCAGGCTGGCCGATGAACCGCGTACGGAACTTATCGCCGGGAGCCTTCTAAGCCTTGGCGAAGTTGAGTTCCACGCCGACCCCGTCCGGGTCATAGAAGAAGAACTGGGTGTCGCCGGTGCGTGGCACGATGCTTTCGCGGAACTTGATGTTGTGCTGCTGCAGGCGGCGACGCACGCCATCGACGTCGGTGGCGGAAAAGGCGATGTGGTCGAGCCGGCCGGTGTCTTCGTATTTCTTCTCGGTGCCGCGGACCACGATGGCCTCACGCGGCTTGCGGGTGCCCATCAGGTGCACGGTGGCGACGCCGCCGGAATAGAGCCAGTAGCCGGGGAAATCGAGCGGCGGCCGCTCGCCGTTCTCAAGACCCAGCACGTCGCAATAGAAGTTCTTGGTCCTTTCGAGGTCCTGCGGTTCGATCGTGTAATGCTGCAGTCGGCCGAGCGGCATGGTGTTCTCCTTGGAAGCTAAACGAAGGTGAGGTCGCAATCGGCACCCATCATCCAGGCGCCGACGGTTTCGAAATGGCTGAGCCGGCCCTGCAATTGCTGGGTCACGGTGTGGATGTCGCGGAAGCGGCGTTCGAGCGGATGGCCGTCGAAGATCGCGGTTGCGCCCGCGGCATTGTAGGCGAAGTCGACTGCCTCGCGCGCTTTGTGGATGGCGTGGGTGGCGGCCATGCGGATGGTGATCCGCTGCTCGACCGTGATGTCGTTGCCGGCGACGAGGTCTTTCCAGATGTCGGCCATCGATTGCAGCACGAAGCCGCGCGCGGCGCGCAGGTGGACTTCGGCCAAAGCCAGGCCGGACTGCACCACCGCGTTGTCGCGCAGCGGGCTCTTGGCGCCGCGCGGCACCTTGTTGCGCGCCACGTCGACGAAATTGTCGAGCGCACCGCGAGCGATGCCGCAAGCGACGCCGGCAAAGCCGACCTGGTAGCAGGTGCCTGACCCCATCCGGTAGAGCGGGCCGGCCTCGCGGCGCTCGCGCTCGAACTCGCGGGTGATCGAATGGTCCGCGCGGACGAAGAAGTCGTTCAGCGTGAACTGGTCGCTGGCGGTGCCGCGCAGGCCGACCGTGTTCCAGATGTCGGTCCATTCGACGTCCTCGGTCCGCACCAGCATGGTGCGCTCGATCTGCGCGCCATTGGCGTCGCATTTCGGCGAGCCGTCAGCCGCATAGACCGGGCAATGCGCGCCGAGCCAGGTGGCGTGTCGCCCGCCGGAAGCGAACGACCAGACGCCGGTGACGCGGTAGCCACCTGCGCATTCGACTGCCTTCACCCTTGGGCCGGGACCCCAGGCCAGCACCGCGCGGGGATCGCCGAACACCGCATGCGCAACCGGCAAATCGAGATAGGCAGCCGCCATCGCGCAACCGCCGGCCTGGCTCAGACACCATGCCGTCGAGGCGTCGGCCTGCGCGATGGTCTCCATGACATGGAAGAAGGTGAGGGGATCGGTCTCGATCCCCTGCGACGACCGCGGCAGCAACAGGCGAAACAGCCTGTGGTCATGGAGCTGGTCGAGCAGCGCCGGCGGCAACCGGCGCGTTTGCTCGATCTCGTTTGCGGCCGCTGCGACCAGCGGCTGGACCGCTTTCGCGCGGGCGATCACGGCCGGATCGCCCGCAAGTTCGGCAGATGTCGCGATCATCGTTCAAAGCTCCTCAGGCTTGCCGAACCGACGCGGTCGCCGCTACGTCGGCTTCGCCCGTCAGCTCGCGATCGATCTGTTCGATCGATTTGCCCCTGGTCTCGATGCCAAGGAAGTAATAGACGGCGCCCGCCATCAGGAACCAGCATCCGAGATAGACGAAGGCGGTCGGGATTTGCGTCAGCGGCACATCAGGCTTCAGGTAGTTGCTGGAGCCGACGATCAGCGCAAGACCGACCGGACCGATGATCTTGCCGATGCCGCCGAAGCCATAGGCCGAGCCCATACCGGTGGTGCGCAGATGCGAGGGCCAGACCTCCGCCGCATAAGGCCCGACAATGGCAAAGCCGCCATCGGCGAAGAAGAATGCCAGGGTCAACAGCAGCCAGAACGCGGAGACGCCGAACAGCGTCGCGTCGTAATGATAGCCCGCGATGATCGTCAGCGCGCCCGCGCCGAAACCGAGCAGCCCACCGGAGGTCCGCCGTCCCAGGAGCTCCGAGAGAAAGGAAAAAGAGATGCGGCCGAGGAAGCCCGACACACTGAGCAGGATCATCATCTTGGCGGCTTCCTGCGGCGTCACCTTCAGAAGCAGTACGAACAGCGCCGGCGCCCACAGGGTGATGCCGTAAACGCCGGTCTGCGCGCCCGCATTGCCGAGCCAGGAGACGATCAGGCTGCGCGGATATTTGAAGAGATCAAGCCAGCTCGTCTTGATCACCGGGCCGGCATCGGCCGCCGTCGGCAGCGGGAGGGAGGACGGCTCCACTTGCAGCGCCCAGGCGAGCGACTTGCGTGCTTCCTCGTAGCGACCCTGGCGGCACAGCCAGCGCGGGCTCTCGGGAACCCAGAGCCGGACCAGCAGCACCAGCAGGGACGGCAGCACGCCGATCGCAAACATGAGCCGCCACTGGTCGGAGCCCATGAACGCCCCAAGGACGGCGCCGAGCCCGACGCCGAGCGGGATCACGCAGGTGACGAGGCCGCCGACCCAGCCGCGCTTGTGCGAGGGCACGAACTCCTGCACCAGCGGCAGGTCCACGCAATAGAGCCCGCCGACGCCGGTGCCGACGAAGAAGCGCAGCACCGCGAGATAGATCCAGCCGTTATCGGGGGTAAAGTACAGAAGGCCCGTGGCGATGGAGAAGTTGAGTACGGTGCCGATGAATACGATCCGGCGGCCGACCCGGTCGGCGAGCCAGCCCCAGACATAGGCTCCGATGATGGCGCCGATGCCGGAGCTCATCAGGACGGTCGCCGACTGTCCGAAGGTGAGCTTCCACGGCCCGATCAGGAAGGCGAGCACGAAGCCGATCAGGAAATAATCGAAGAATTCCAGCGCGTCGCCGATGATGGCAGCCGAAAGGATCTTGATCTGGTTGCCGGTCAGACTCCTCCGGCGATCGAGAATCTCGAACATGGCGTTTCCCCTTGGCGCCTGTTCATTTGATTCAAGCGGGCGTCGCGCCCATCGCCCCGCCTATGGACGACGAAGCTATCCTTGAGCTGCGGCGAACGACAAGCCCACCAGCACGCGGAGCACGTCTGCGTTGTAACAATGAGGCGATGTATCCCGCTCTGCACAATCGCATGTGCGAGAGCGGGGCGTTCTAGCGCTTGAGCAGGGTCTTGAGCTTCGCGTCCAGCTCTTCGTAGGACATCGCGCCTTTCCATTGTTCGCCATTGACGAAGAAGGTTGGCGTGGCGTCGACCTTGAGCGTCTCCATTGCGTAGCGCTGGTCGGCGGCGATCTTGTCGAGCAGCGCTTGGTCGGTCTCGCAGGTTTCGACGTCCTGCTCGCTCAACCCGTTCAGCTTGCCGACCAGAAACAGCGTTTCCTTTGTTTGATCCATCAGGCGGGCCTGCTGCTTGAACATTGTCTCAATGACGGCGAAGTGCTTTTCGGCATCGTCCTTGCCGATGCAGCGCACCAACATCGAGGCGGCTGCGGCCTTGATGTCGAGCGGGAATTCGCGAAACACGAACCGGACCTTGCCGGTGTCGATATATTTCGAGCGCAGCATCGGAAAGACATTCTCGCCGAATGCCGCGCAATGCGGACAGCTCATCGAGGCATATTCGACGATCGTTACTGGCGCCTTCGGTGAGCCGATTGCGATGTCAGGCAATGATACGGGCTTGGCGACGGCTGCAGCGGTCGCGCTTTGTGCCTTTGCCTCCCGATCTGTCGGCGGACCAAGGAAAGCAAGCAGGACAATGAACCCCAAGGCGGCGCTGGTCATATGACTGAGAACAGGCAACGAGATACTCCGCGAGTGAATAGCTTCTTCTGACAACCAGCCCGGTAGCCAGCTATGACCGGGCAAGCGGCAGGCCGAGCCGGCCGACGCCCGGGAACTTCAGGGCAGGGCGACGGATATCGATGCCAAGGACTCCGCCGAACAAGTTCAACTCGATCCCTTCGATCCAGCCGATCGTCAGACCGAGATAACCGCCCAATGTGGCGAAGACACCGGTGCGCGACGCGGTGACGCCGTACCACTCGCCCCGGTAAGGATAGTCCTTGCCGATCGCCGTCGGCGGTAGCACCGCTTGCAGTTCCGGCACGGCGTCGAGTGCCGCCTGAACAAACGTGTTCGAGTTCGGGCCCGGCCAGGCGCTGTAATCGCCATAGTCGCGAAACCTGTAATTCTCGATGACCGCCCGGATCTTCGGGATCAGCGGCTCGGCGTTCGCGCCGTCCACGCTGACGATTGCTTCCGGCACGGCACCGAACCATCGGCCGTCGGCCTCGAAGCCGTCGACCCGGATCGGTTGCCCCCACGCCGTGTAGTCATAGCGGCTGTAGCGCGGCGCATCCTGTTCCTTGACCACGATCCAGGTGTGGACCGCAAAAATCCCGCGCCAGCGCACGGTGCGCGCAGCATAAACTCGGACGACGGCGGCCGGATGCTCGGAGGCTTTCGGCAGCAGGCCGGCGCTCGATCGGTCGGCCGTCTGCCAATCGACGCGCCTGTCTCCTAGCAAATAGGCGACCGTCGAAAAGGCAAGCGGAACGACAATCAGAAGGACGAGAATGACCACGGATTTCTTCACAGAGGGACATCGGCGGAAGGATGGTCATGTCGATCTAGTCATTCTGGTCCGCCGGAACCAGATCGGGCCAGCGGGCATCAATATTTCTTCATCTCGGGGGCGAAGCCGACCCACAGCGCGACCGAGACCAGGCCGAGTGCGCCGAGTAGGACGAATGTCGGCGGATAGCCGATCCATTGCGCGATCCAGCCGCCGAGCGCGGGGCTGAGCGAAGCGCCGATGCCTTGAACGGTGATCACCGCGCCCTGTCCGAGATTGATACGGCCGGTCCCGTTCAGCGAGCGGGCGACCATTCCCGGGACCGCGACACTCTGCAGGCCGGCGCCGATGCCGTCGAGAATTTGCACGGGCACTACGCCCCACCAGCCCGTGAGGAAGAACGCGAGGATGCCGCGCAGCGGCAGTGCCAGGAAGGACGCGAGCAGCACCGGCCAATAGCTGCGGTTTTCCGCCGCGCGCATGCCGACGATCGAGGTCACGATCATGACGGCCTGCGCGATCACAATCGTGGTCGCCACGAAATCCGGCCCCTTGGCAAAGCCATCGGCAACCGCCGCCAACCCATACAGCGGAAGGATCGCGGCATTGCCGAGATGGAAGGCCGCCAATGCCAATGCGAGGACGAGCAGCGCCTTGTGCCTCGCCAGCACCGTGAAGCCGCTTGGCTGGCTCTCCGGATCATCCTCTTTGGTGCCACGCGCAGCCCTGTTGTCGATGGCGTCGGCAGGGATCAGAAGAACGCATGCGATCGCAATGGCGCCGAAGAGCGCCGCCAGCAGGAACACGGCCGTGTAGCCGTATTTCCAACCGAGATAGCCCGATACGGCCGCGCCGACCATGTTGCCGGCATGGTTGAAGGCCTGGTTGCGGCCGTTCTGCCGGTTGAAGCCCTTCTGCCTCACGATGCCAAGCGCGATGCCGGTGACGGCGGGAACGATGGCGGCGCCGGCAAGCGAGGTTGCGATTTGCGATGCGGCGACGGCCCAGAAGTTTTGCGACAGCAGAATGAGGGCCGAGGCGGTGACAACGGCGACGCCCGGCACGATCACCCAGGCGCGCTTGTGCCGGCTTGCATCGATGAAGCCGCCGATCGGCGTCGTGATCAGCATGCCCGCGACGTTGCCTATCGTCATCGCGGTCCCAATCCAGCCGCTCGCCCAGCCGTGCGCCTGCAGGAAGACGCCGACGAACGGCCCGATTCCGGACTGCATGTCGGCCATGAAGAAGTTCAGAGCGAGCAGGGGCCACAGCCGCGCCGCCTTGTCCGCTCGCTCATTCTTCTTGCTGACACGCATGACAAGTAGACTCTCGGCCGGTTAAGCGATCACCAGATGATTCTCCAAGACCGACGGCGGGCTTCCACCGCAGCGGTCGGAACAAAGCGCTGGATCATGAATTTGAAGGCGATGGTTCAAATCGACGTTCTTGAAAAACCGATCGAACGCATCAAGGAAACCTGCGTGATGATGGGCATCACGGAGAAGTTCGAGCGTGCGCTTCCGGAGCTCGAGACGTTCCTGGAAGGCGAAGTAGCGAAGGGCGAGACCCGCGAGACGCGGCTGACTTACGATGGACTCTGCTACCTCAAGCAGATCTTCGCGAGAAAGTAACAGCACGGCACACGGGAAGGTTTTCACGACTGCTCATCGGACGACGGCTCTGGCGCGGCTTCAGCATCCGCCACGGGCCATCGCAAAAGTTTTTGCACCTGGCATCGACGCATCAACGTGGCGCGGTAGCGATCGTTCCCGATCGCCGTCGCAGCTAGCGCCACATCCCGCGCATCTTGGCGCGGATGTCGACCGGCGCTGCACGATCTGCCGGCGCGGCGGTCGCCGGACGCGCAATCGGCCAGGTGGTGCGCTCGAACAGCGGCACCAGCCTCTCCGGGATGAAACGCGTGCGCGAGGCGTACATGTGCCGGTCGCCTTTGGCGCTCTGGCCGTGCACGAAGAAGCGCTGCGGCAGGATCAGGTGCAGATCATCCTTGGCGCGGGTCATGGCGACGTAGAGCAGGCGGCGTTCCTCTTCCAGCTCGGCGCTGGTCCCGGCGCCGAGATCGGAGGGCATGCAGCCGTCGACGACGTTGAGCACGAAGACCGACTTCCATTCCTGTCCCTTGGCGGAATGGATCGTCGAGAGGATCAGATAGTCCTCGTCGAGCAAAGGCGGGCCGGCCTGGTCGCTGGTCGCATCCGGCGGATCGAGCGTGAGCTCGGTCAGGAAGCGCTCGCGCGACGGATAGCCGCTTGCGATCTGTTCGAGCTGGATCAAATCCGCGCGGCGGACCTCGGCGTCCTCGTGGATGCGGTCGAGATGCGGCTCGTACCACAGCCGTGCCCGCTCGATATCGACGGGCCACTCGGAATAGCGGAGGTTCTCGATCGCGCGGACAAATCCCTTCCAATCTTCGCCAGCGCGCGGCGGCGAGGGCAAGGTGCAGAGTGCGGCAATCGGGTCGGCAGCCTCGGCCATGCGTTCGAGCACCCGCTGCGCCGAGCTTGGCCCGACGCCCGGCAGCAAATGCAGGATGCGGAAACCGGCGACGCGGTCGCGCGGATTCTCCACGAAGCGCAATAACGCCAGCATGTCCTTGACATGGGCGGCGTCGAGGAATTTCAGGCCGCCGAACTTCACGAAGGGAATGTTGCGGCGGGTGAGTTCGACTTCCAGCGGACCGCTATGCGAGGAGGTGCGAAACAAGACCGCCTGGTGCTTGAGCAACGCGCCTTCCTCGCGGTTCGCCAGGACCTGCTCGACGATGTAGCGCGCCTGATCGGCCTCGTCGCGGACGGCGACGAGCTGTGGCCTGCGCGACGATGTCCGCTCGGTCCAGAGATTCTTCGTGAAGCGCTCCTTGGCCAGCGCAATCACGCCGTTTGCGGCCGATAGGATCGGCTCGGTCGAGCGATAGTTGCGATCGAGCGTGATGAGCTCCGCCCTCGGCGTAAACTGATCCGGAAAATCCAGGATGTTGCGGACAGTGGCGGCGCGGAACGAATAGATCGACTGCGCGTCGTCGCCCACGACCGTAAGCCCGCTCCCTCCGGGTTTCAGTGCGAGCAGGATCGATGATTGCAGGCGGTTGGTGTCTTGGTATTCGTCGACCATGACGTGGTCGAAGCGGCCACCGATCTCGTCGGCAAGCGCAGCGTCGGTCACCATCTGCGCCCAATAGAGCAGGAGGTCGTCATAATCGAGTACGTTCTGTTGCTGCTTGGCGTCGACATAAGCAGCAAACAGGCGCTTCAGTTCATCCGCCCAGCCCGAGCACCAGGGATAGAACATGCCGAGCACGCTCTCGATCGGCGTCTCGGAATTGACGCAGCGGGAATAGATCGCAAGGCAAGTGCCCTTGGTCGGGAAGCGGCTCTCGGTTTTGGAGAAGCCGAGATCGTGCCGGACGAGGTTGATGAGGTCGGCGGAATCCTCGCGGTCATGGATGGTGAAGGCAGGATCGAGCCCGATCCGCTCGGAATATTCCCGGAGCAGCCGCGCGCCGATGCCGTGAAAGGTGCCGGACCAAGTGAGCGCATCGGTCATGACGCCCGCGTTGTCGCCGAGCACGCGGCGGGCGATTCGTTCGACGCGCTTGGTCATTTCCGCCGCCGCGTGGCGCGAGAAGGTCATCAGGAGGATGCGGCGTGGGTCAGCACCGCTGACGATCAGATGCGCAACGCGGTGCGCCAGCGTGTTGGTCTTGCCTGATCCGGCGCCGGCGATCACCAGAAGCGGCGCGCCAATGGTTCCATCCGGCCCGACGCCGTGTTCGACGGCGCGCCGTTGCGCAGGATTGAGCGCATCCAGATATGTGTCTTTGCTGTCCGCGAGCACGAATCACCCCGGAGAAAGCTAACAGAGATCGGGCCTGTGGGGATGAAGGTCCAGGGCGGGAGATAGAATTAGATTGACTTTGGCTACGCCCGTTGCACAACCGCGTCATGGGTGACGTATCGAGTTCCGACACACCGCTGAAGGCGACGTTCAAGATCAAGCTGAACGGCGAGACCGTCACGATTGCGACCGTCGGCCAGGCCTATCGCTTCATCACCAATCTGAACTCGGTGGAGTGGATGGAATTCCGCACGCTGCACGACGAGGCGGTCAGCGCGCTGGAGAAAGCCGCCGACAACGCGATGCTGGCGATCCCGGCGACTAATGCGCTGCGCGCGCTGTTCGTGCGCGCAAAACTGCTCTGACAGGAAACGGGGCGCCTGGTCTCCAAGGCCACCCCGGATTGCCGCAGAGAGCCGCGATTCGGCCATGCCCCTGCGAACACGGTCACAGCGCGTCCTCCGCCAGCAAGCGGTCATAGGCGAGCGCGGAGCGCAGGTTGATGGCGGCGATCTTCAGATAGCGCGATTCCTTCATGGCATTGTTCAGCATCAGGATCGCCGTTCGCCAGTGAACGCGTTCGCGCTGATCCTCAGTGAGTGATGAAAAGAAATCCGCCACGTCGCCAACGGTCGCGATCGTCCGCCCGTCCCTCAACGCAAGCGGGAACGGGAGCGGCGAATTCCTTTCGATATCCAGCAAGAGACGCTCCGGGCAACGACCAACCGACGCTTAAGTCACCCGGCTATATCATTTGTTAACAGGAGGCGAGGGGCTGCCAGCATCGGCTAGAAGGAATCCGCCAGCGCGATTTCCGCCTCGAGCGCCTGAATACGCCGCTCGGCTTCTTCAAAGCTCAGATCCGCCGCGTATTGCCTGGGCTGGTAGGCCTCTTCCGCAAGACCCTTCAATCGCAATGCCTGAGCGCGGGTCATTTGAGCACTGGCGCGCTCGCGTACCCCGCCATATTTCGCCACCGGTGTCCTCATGGTCCGCTGCCTCGTAGTCTCAAATCCGTGACTTGACTTTATGTTCTATTTTTGTTCTAACAGGCCATGGATAATAGAATTAATGAAATCCGTCGCAAGATCAGTGCGCTACGGGACGAGATGATCGTTGCCGAGGGCGTGGTCCGCGATCAGGTCAATCACGATCACGATTGCACGGAGGCGGCGCGCCGGCTGCTTGCCATGCGCTCGGAGATGACTGAGCTGATCGGTCAGTGGAAAGCTGCCGGCGGCAGCGAACGGCTGCCCGACGTCAGAGAGCACCTGAAACGCCAGCCGGTTGTGCGACCGAAGAAGGATTGAGCGCGCCAACCAGCCTCGCTAGCCGCGTTTGCGGATAGATAGGCGGGCAGTTGCGCGACAGCACAGCACGATGTGCTCCCGCCCGCTTCCAACCAGGAACGGACGTCGTCTCCGCGCGTTTTCACCGCAAGGAGACCATGACTGAGCCCTTGCCCATATTGATCGAAGATTCGGTGCAGATCGCCTGGGACTTTCTCCAGCGCGCCGGCGAGCTTGACGATGGCGCAGTCGCGAGCCGCTTTCTGGTCGACGATATCGAACTGATGGTGCGACGGGGAGAGCGGCGGCGCCTTCTGCTGGCGAACAGGGCGATCGACGACTATCGGCGCTTCAAGCACGGGCGCGCGATGCTGGTCGGGCGAGAGCTCGAACCTGCGACGTGACCGCGGCGGAGTGTCCGCGTTAGGAACAGATTTAGCGCTTGCGCTTGCTTCCTCCAGGAGGTGTCGCATGAGCAAGGAAACGCCACTCGATGATCCCCGGCAGCAGACCGACTGGGGTTCGCACAAGCAGACCGACAAACCGTGGAAGGAGAAGCCGGAGAAGGAGCAGCGATCCGGCGATCCGAAACCTGACCTCGAAAAGTGGCGGGAGAGCAATACCAGCTGAAGGCGGTCGCAGCCACGAGCATACCGATGACCCGCTATCACTTCTGGATTGTTGACCACGATCGGGCGCTCGATGCCATCGGACGACCGGTGGGTGACCGCGACCAGGCGCTCGTGCACGCCAAGCGGCTTGCGATCGATCTCGCTGAGAGCGGGCAGGAATATCTCGGCAAAGGTTATGCGGTCGTGGTGCTTGATGATGCCGGCATCGAGATTCATCGTGAAAGTATCGATACCGCCGAAAAGAGCGGCTGACGCGAACCAGGTCGATCTGCTCGGTGAACCGCGGCCGAGCAGTTGGCCGGTCTTTGGCAACCGGAATAGCGCAGCGAATATTGCGCCGCGTCGGCCCGATGCTCCCGTCCTTGGAATGTCAATCGACGATTGTTTCGGAAAGAGGCCGGTTCAGCCGGGAAAACCCGTGGAGGCGACCTTCCAGCAGGGCGTCCATGCCACGGCGGTGCAACAAGAGCAGTCCGACTGCAAGCTGGCGAAGATCGTTGCGGTCGGCGCCGACGGGGAGCCGGCGTGCGCGGCGCAGCGCGTCGGCCGCCTGTCGCTCCAATGGAGATCGCTTACGTTCCATAAGCTCGGCCCCCGGCGGCCATCGATAATAACTACATCGAATAGTGATAACATGGCCCATTTCAGCCGCCGCAACCGCCACATAGGTTAACTTCGGTGAGTTTTGTGTCGGACGGGAACGATGAATGACGATCGCAACCCGCTGCTCACACTGATCTCCTGCGTCATCTGCAGGAAGACAATGCGGCTCGAGCGGAGCGCGCCGGGCGAGGACGGCAAGGACGTCATTCAATATCGCTGCGAGCAATGCGGGCGCATCGAACGGGTCCGGCTCGTCCGGGGAAGCTGGCCGTCCACGAGTCAGGCCGGTTGATGGGGTCGCCAAGGCTTCAGATCAGGCCGCCGACGTGACCAACTCGGTGCCCGGATAGGCGACCATCCAATCGTCCAGCAATTCATCGGAGCTGGAATCGTCGAGCACGAGCGGACGGCATGCCGCCAAATCCCTCCCGTGCGCGAGCTTGCTGCGTTTCGGCGGTCTCCTGCGGGTGGTCATTGGCCATCAATGCTCCAGCGGCATTTCCCATGGCTGCCGCAACAACAGATCTGGGGGCGGGCAGGTTCCTGCGAGCCGCAAGAAATGGCGACCCGCGCCGCGGGGGTCAGTCGTGCCCGGTCAGCTTGGACAGCTCACGGCTGAGCTCGTGAAGCTGGTAGGGCTTGCGGAGGATTGGAAAATCCATCCTGACGTGCTTGACGGAATCGGAATAACCGGTCGTGAGCAGGACTGGCAGCGTCGGATTTCGTTCTCTGATCTCGCGCGCCAGCTTCAGTCCGTCCATCTTGCCGGGCATGATGATGTCGCTGAATACGAGGTCGACATCGTCAGCCTCGATCTCTTGCAGCGCCGTCTCGGCGTTAGGCACCCAGCGGACGGTGTAGCCGAGTTGCTCGAGCAGCCCGGCACTTGCGTCGGCCACAGCGGGATTGTCCTCGACCAGCAGGACGGTCGCGGAGGCTTGCTTGTTCAAGCTCCCCTGTTCGTGATGCTCGGCCGCGCTGCTGCGGGGCAAGCGGAGACGGACCTTGGTGCCCGTGCCAAGCGCGCTTTCGATCTCGATCGTCCCGCCGGCTTGGTGGACGAAGCCATGCACTTGGGAGAGGCCGAGGCCAGTTCCCTTGCCGATGGGCTTGGTCGTGAAAAAGGGATCGAACACCTTGCTGAGCACATCTTGTGGAATGCCCGCGCCGGTATCCTCGACTGAAATCAGAACCTGATCCTTGTCCAAATCATTGCGCGCCGAGATGGTGACGGTGCCGCCTTCCGGCATCGCATCGCGGGCGTTGATGACAAGGTTGAGGAGGGCGGTTTCGAACTCGGTGGGATCGAGGAAGACCGGCCAGACGTTGGGCTGGATATCGATCTGCAACGTCACCATGCTGCCGAGGGCACTTGCCAACACCTCGCGCACCGACATGATCTGGCGATCGACGTCGATGGTCCGCGGATTGACGCTCTGTCGTCGGGCGAAGCTGAGGAGCTGGCTCGTCAGGGACGCTGCACGTTGAGTAGCGTTCTCGATCGCGCTCAGCGCGCGCAGGGCCTTCACGCTTGTTAGCTCCTTTTTGATCTTATGCAGATTGCCTGAGACGATCATCAAGAGATTGTTGAAGTCGTGCGCGACACCGCCGGTCAGTTGGCCGAGCGCGTCCATCTTCTGGGATTCCGCAAGCTGTCGCTGTATCTGCTCCAGCTTGAGCTGCGCTTCGCGTCGCTCCGTGATGTCGCGGGTGATCTTGGCAAAGCCGATCAGGCGGCCGGAGCGGTCGCGAATCGGGTCGATCACAACGCTCGCCCAGAAGAAGGAGCCATCCTTGCAGACGCGCCAGCCTTCCTCCTCGTAGTGGCCGGTCTCCTCGGCGATCTTCAACGCCCGTGCTGGCTTGCCCGCCGCCCGATCCGCCGGGGTATAAAAACGCGAGAAGTGCTGGCCGATGATTTCCTCGGATGAATAGCCCTTGATTCGCTCGCCACCGGCATTCCAGTTCACGACGATGCCCTGTGGGCTCAGCATGTAAAGGGCGTAGTCCGTGACGGCCTTGACCAGAAGACGGAAATTGCGCTCGCTCTCGAAATAGTCCCGTTCGAGCTGTTTGGTCTTCTTGGCCATATGAAATCCTGCCCCGCCGACAGCAAACGCCAAAGTGCGACCTTCGTTCCCGCTTTAGGCTTGGTCTAACAGCTTGCTGAGCAGTCGCAAAAAAGTTCCCGAGGACCCGGAACCTTCCGTCAGATCTCTCATTGGTATCGTTCGGCTGTCTCCGCGTGTTATCGCTCATTTTTTCGGTCTTGATTAGATCGCAACCTATCCGTCTTATGCATCCGATGGTCCGGAACTTCGAAAATTTAAAGCCGGCCAACGTGCAGGGGGAATTTTATGAGCGATTTGGGTCCGGCTCCTCGTAGTCGTGGCGAACCCCGCCGTAACAAACAAAACGGCAAGATCGATCCCGCCCAGGACCTGTTGCAGTCGCTCCAGGCGATGCGGGCCGGTGACTTCACCGCGCGCATGCGCGGCGACTATCTCGGGATTGACGGCAAGATCGCGGACGCCTTCAACGAGATCGCCGCGGCGAACGAGCGCATGGCCCAACAGCTCGAGCGCGTCGGCCAGGTCGTCGGCCGCGAGGGACAGACCCGCCAACGGGTGAATCTCGGCCTTTCAAGTGGCTCTTGGGCGGACATGGAAGGCTCGATCAACACCCTGATCGACGACCTTTTGTGGCCGACCCGGGAAGTGACGCGCGCGGTCGCGGCGGTCGCACAAGGCGACCTGCTGCAGACCGTTCAGCTTGACGTCGAGGGGCGGCCACTGCGCGGCGAATTCCTGCAGTCGGCGAACATCGTCAACACGATGATCAAGCAGCTCGGCGTGTTCACGTCGGAAGTCACGCGCGTGGCACGGGAAGTCGGCGTCGAGGGCCGGCTTGGCGGGCAGGCCCAGGTGCCGGAGGTGACCGGCGTCTGGAAAGATCTGACCGAGAGCGTCAACTCGATGGCCAACAACCTGACAGGTCAGGTCCGCAACATCGCGGAGGTGACGATCGCAGTCGCCAATGGCGACCTTTCGAAGAAGATCACGGTCGACGTCCGCGGCGAGATCTTGCAGTTGAAGGAAGCGATCAACACCATGGTCGACCAATTGCGCTCGTTCGCGTCCGAAGTGACGCGCGTCGCGCGCGAGGTGGGTACCGACGGCAAGCTTGGCGGCCAGGCGATCGTGCCCGGCGTGGCCGGCACGTGGAAGGACCTGACCGATTCCGTCAATGCGATGTGCGGCAATTTGACCGCGCAGGTGCGCAACATCGCCAACGTGACGACCGCGGTGGCGCGCGGCGACCTGTCGCGGAAAATCACCGTCGACGTGCGCGGCGAAATCCTGGAGCTGAAAGACACCATCAACACGATGGTCGACCAGCTCAACGCCTTCGCGGGCGAAGTGACGCGCGTCGCGCGCGAGGTCGGCACCGAAGGCAAGCTCGGTGGCCAGGCCCAGGTGCCCGGTGTCGGCGGCATCTGGAAGGACCTGACTGATAACGTCAACTTCATGGCGTCCAACCTGACCGCCCAGGTCCGCAACATCGCCGACGTCGCCACTGCGATCGCCGGGGGCGACCTTTCCAAGAAGATCACGGTGAATGTGTCAGGCGAGATCCTTCAATTGAAGGAGACGCTGAACACCATGGTGGACCAGCTCAACGCGTTCGCGTCCGAAGTCACGCGCGTGGCGCGTGAAGTGGGCACCGAAGGCAAGCTCGGCGGTCAGGCCAACGTGCTCGGCGTTGCCGGCACCTGGAAGGACCTGACTGATAACGTCAACTTCATGGCGTCCAACCTGACCGCCCAGGTCCGCAACATCGCGGAAGTGACGACGGCCGTGGCCAATGGCGACCTCTCGAAGAAGATCACGGTCGACGTGCGCGGCGAAATCCTGGAGCTGAAGGACACTATCAACACGATGGTCGACCAGCTCAACGCCTTCGCGTCCGAAGTCACGCGCGTGGCGCGCGAGGTCGGTACCGAAGGCAAGCTCGGCGGACAGGCGCTGGTGCGCGGCGTTGCTGGCACCTGGAAGGACCTGACCGACAGCGTCAATTCGATGGCATCGAATCTGACGGGCCAGGTTCGCAACATCGCGGAAGTCGCAACTGCGGTGGCGAAGGGTGACCTGTCGAAGAAGATCACCGTGAATGTGTCAGGCGAAATCCTTCAATTGAAGGAGACGCTGAACACCATGGTGGACCAGCTCAATGCGTTTGCGGGCGAAGTGACGCGCGTGGCGCGCGAGGTCGGCACCGACGGCAAGCTGGGTGGCCAGGCGGAAGTGCCTGGCGTCGCCGGCACCTGGAAGGACCTGACCGATTCCGTGAATTCGATGGCGGGCAACCTCACGGCGCAGGTGCGCAACATCGCGGAGGTCGCGACCGCGATCGCCGGCGGCGACCTGTCGCGCAAGATCACGGTCGACGTGCGCGGCGAGATCCTGCAGCTCAAGGAAACGCTGAACACCATGGTCGACCAGCTCAACCGCTTTGCGGGTGAGGTGACGCGCGTGGCACGCGAGGTCGGCACCGAAGGGCGTCTCGGCGGCCAGGCCAACGTGCCCGGCGTGGCCGGCACCTGGAAGGACCTCACCGACAGCGTCAACTCGATGGCCGGCAATTTGACCGCCCAGGTCCGCAACATCGCGGAAGTCACCACCGCCGTGGCGCGCGGCGACCTGTCGCGCAAGATCACGGTCGACGTGAAGGGCGAAATCCTTGAGCTGAAGAACACCATCAACACGATGGTGGACCAGCTCAACGCCTTCGCTTCCGAGGTGACGCGCGTGGCGCGCGAGGTCGGCACCGAAGGCAAGCTCGGCGGCCAGGCAGAAGTGCCGGAGGTCGCCGGCACCTGGAAGGACCTGACCGACAACGTCAACTTCATGGCGTCGAACCTGACGGCCCAGGTCCGCAACATCGCGGAGGTCGCGACCGCGATCGCCGGCGGCGACCTGTCGAAGAAGATCACCGTGGACGTCCGCGGCGAGATTCTGCTCCTGAAGGAAACGCTGAACACGATGGTGGAGCAGCTCCGCTCCTTCGCGGCTGAAGTCACGCGCGTGGCGCGCGAGGTCGGCACCGAGGGCCGGCTGGGCGGTCAGGCCGTGGTGCCTGGCGTCGCCGGCACCTGGAAGGACCTCACCGACAACGTCAACCTGCTGGCGGCCAACCTCACCACTCAGGTGCGCAACATCGCGGAAGTCACCACCGCGGTGGCGCGCGGCGACCTCTCGCGCAAGATCACCGTCGACGTGAAGGGCGAAATCCTCGAGCTGAAGAACACCATCAACACCATGGTGGACCAGCTCAACGCGTTTGCGGGCGAAGTGACGCGCGTGGCGCGCGAAGTCGGCACCGAAGGCAAGCTCGGCGGCCAGGCCGAGGTGCGCGGCGTCGCCGGCACCTGGAAGGACCTGACCGATACCGTGAACGTGATGGCCGCCAACCTGACCGAGCAGGTGCGCGGCATCGTCAAGGTCGTGACGGCGGTCGCCAATGGCGATCTGAAGCAGAACCTGACCGTGAAGTCGAAAGGCGAGGTGGCCGCGCTCGCCGACACCATCAACAACATGACCGAGACCCTGGCGACGTTCGCCGATCAGGTCACGACCGTGGCGCGCGAAGTCGGCGTCGAGGGCCGGCTCGGCGGGCAAGCCAACGTGCCCGGCGCCGCCGGCACGTGGAAGGATCTGACCGGCAACGTCAACCTGCTGGCCGCCAACCTGACCTCGCAGGTCCGCGCCATCGCGGAGGTCGCAACCGCGGTGACAAAAGGCGACCTGACCCGCACCATTCAGGTCGACGTCCGCGGCGAGGTGGCCGAGCTCAAGGACAACATCAACACCATGATCGGTAACCTCCGTTTGACGACGGACCGCAATACCGAACAGGACTGGCTGAAGACCAATCTCGCCAGGTTCACCAATATGCTGCAGGGGCAGCGCGATCTGTCGACCGTGGGACGGCTGCTGCTGACCGAATTGGCGCCCGTGATCAACGCGCATATGGGCGTGATCTACCAGGTCGAGAGCGCCGAGATCCCGCAACTGCGTCTGTTGTCCGCCTATGCCGACGACGGCGCCAAACCGCATCCATCAATCGTGCGCTTGGGCGAGGGACTGATCGGCCAATGCGCACTGGACAAGCGGCAACGGCTGCTTTCGGACATTCCTGATGACGTGGTCCCGGTGAATTCGGCGCTGATGCGCGTGCTGCCCAAGAACGTGGTGGTATTCCCGGTCCTGTTCGAGAACCAGGTCAAGGCTGTGATCGAGTTGTCTTCGCTCGCGTCGTTCACCGCCTCGCAGATTACCTTTGTAGAGCAGCTCACCGACAGCGTCGGCATCCTGCTCAACAGTATCGAGGCGACAATGCAGACCGAGGGCCTGCTAAAGCAGTCGCAACAACTCGCGGGCGAGCTTCAGGCCCAGCAGCGCGAATTGCAGCAGACCAACGAGCAACTCGAACTGAAGGCGCAACAGCTCGCCGAACGCAACGTTGAGGTCGAACGCAAGAACCAGGAAATCGAGCAGGCGCGCCGTGCGCTGGAAGAAAAGGCGAGCGAGCTTGCGCTGACCTCGAAATACAAGTCGGAATTCCTGGCCAACATGTCGCACGAGCTGCGCACGCCGTTGAACAGCATCCTGATCCTCGGCCAGCAGCTTTCGGACAATCCCGAAGGCAATCTTGCGCCCAAGCAGGTTGAATTCGCCCGCACCATCCACGGCGCCGGCACCGACCTGCTCAATCTGATCAGCGACATCCTCGACCTCTCGAAGATCGAGTCCGGTACCGTGACCGTGGACGCCGAGGAAATCCTGACATCGAGCCTGCTCGAAACCGTCGGCCGACCGTTCCGCCATGAGGCGGAAAACCGTCATCTGTCGTTCAGCATCGAGGTCGACGAGACGCTTTCCCGCAGCATGGTCACCGACTCCAAGCGCCTGCAGCAGGTGCTGAAGAACCTGTTGTCCAACGCCTTCAAGTTCACCGCCGAGGGCGGCGTCAAGCTGACCGTCTCGGCCGCGGTCGGCGGTTGGAGCGCCGAGCATCCAATTCTCAACACCGCACCCGCGGTCGTCGCCTTCGAGGTGAGCGATACCGGCATCGGTATCCCCCTGGACAAGCAGAAGCTGATCTTTGAAGCGTTCCAGCAGGCGGACGCCGGCACCAGCCGTAAATATGGCGGCACCGGCCTTGGCCTTGCGATCAGCCGCGAACTCGCGAGCCTGCTCGGCGGCGAGATCCATCTGCGAAGTGCGCCGGGCAGAGGCAGTACCTTCACGCTCTATCTGCCGCTGAAATATTCCGGCCCGAGCGTTGCGCTTCGCGTGCCCCCCGCGCTGCCCTTATCGCAGGGCGGTGCGCCGGCGTTGCAGGCGCCCGCAACGCAGGAGCGCGTGGCGGAGGTGCTGGACGACCGGCTCAATCTCGAGCCCGGAGACATGATCCTCCTGATCGTCGAAGACGACCCGCATTACGCGCGGGTCCTGGTCGATCTCGCACGGGACAAGGATTTCAAGGTCCTGGTCGCGAACCGCGGCGCCGAGGCATTGGACCTCGCCAAGCAGTTCCAGCCGACCGCGGTTTCGCTCGATGTGTTCCTGCCCGACATGCTCGGCTGGACCGTGCTGAGCCAGCTCAAGCACAATCCGCTGACCCGGCACATACCGGTGCAGGTCATCACGCTCGACGAGGACCGGCAGCATGCGCTGGCGCGCGGCGCCTTCTCGTTCGTCAACAAGCCCACGACGACCGAGGGCGTCAGCGCGGCGCTCGCCCAGATCAAAGAATATGCAAGGCCGCGACGCAAGCGGCTTCTAATCGTGGAGGACAATCCGGCCGAACGGCTCAGCATCAAGGAGCTATTGGATCATAAGGACGTCGAGATCGTCACCACCGGTACCGGAGCCGGGGCGCTCTCGACCTTGCGAAGCATCCCTTGCGACTGCGTCGTACTTGATCTGCGGCTGCCCGATATGAGCGGCTTTGAGGTGCTCGACGAAATCCGCAAGGATGAAAGCCTGTCCAATGTTCCGATCGTAGTCTTCACCGGACGGGAACTCTCGGCCGAGGAGGATGCCGAGCTTCACACAATGGCGCGCAGCATTGTCGTAAAAGGCGTCGAATCCCCGGAACGTCTGCTCGACGAAACGTCACTGTTCTTGCACCGTGTCATCACTGAATTGCCGATTGAAAAGCAAAGGATGCTCGAGAAACTTAACAGTTCCGATGAGGATCTCATTGGCAAGACGGCGCTTCTCGTCGACGACGACGCGCGAAACATCTTCGCGCTTTCCAGCGTGCTCGAACGGCGTGGTATGAAGGTACTGACGGCTACGACGGGCCACGAGGCGATCGCGCTAGTCGAATCCAATCCCAAGATTGCCATCGTCCTGATGGACATCATGATGCCGCAGATGGACGGCTATCAGACCATCGGCGTGATCAGGCAGAATGCGGCGCTTGCCCGTCTTCCGATCATCGCACTGACCGCGAAGGCGATGAAGGGCGACCGAGAGAAATGCCTGGAAGCGGGCGCGTCGGATTATCTGGCCAAGCCGGTGAACACCGAGCAATTGCTGCTCGCCATCCGCATGTGGCTACATCGCTGAAGCGGCATGAAGATGATGGACCATGAAAAGGTAAACATCCTTCTGGTCGACGATCAGCCGGCGAAGCTGCTGGCCTATGAAGTGATCCTGAAGGAGCTCGGCGAGAATCTGGTGGTGGCCGCGTCGGGGCGGGAAGCGCTCGAGTTTCTGCTCAAGAACGAAGTCGCGGTCATCCTGGTCGACGTCTGCATGCCCGAGCTCGATGGTTTCGAGCTCGCGGCCATGATCCGCGAACATCCGCGCTTTCAGAAGACCGCGATGATTTTCATCTCGGCGATCCAGGTCAGCGATTTCGATCGGCTGCGCGGCTATGAGATGGGCGCGGTCGACTACGTTCCGGTGCCGGTGGTGCCGGAAGTGCTGCGCGCCAAGATTCGTGTCTTCGCCGAGCTTTACCGCAAGACCCGGCAGTTGGAGCGGCTCAATTCCGAACTTGAGGACCGCGTCCGCGCGCGCACCGCTGAGCTCGAGCAATCGACCGCGCGGCTGGTCGAAAGCGAACAGCGTCGCAGCATGGCGATTGCTGCCGGCAAGATGGGCTCCTGGGACTGGGACTGGGTCAACGGCGACTGGATGTGGGACGATGGCCAGTACAAGATCTTTGGCGTCGATTCCAAGAGCTTCGAGCTGACATCCGCGAACATTCAAGCGCTGTTTCATCCCGAGGATTTCGATGGCTTGCGCGAGGCCTGGACCGAATTCGCGAAGGGCGTGAAATCATACGAAGCCGAATTCCGCATCATCCGCCCCGACGGCGAGGTGCGCTGGTGCGTCGGCACGGCGGCTGCGACCACCGACAAGAAGGGCCGCGTGGTGCGGGTCAGCGGCGTCACCGTCGACATCACCGACCGCAAGCGTGCCGAAGAACGGCAGAGCCTGCTCACGCGAGAAGTCGATCATCGCGCCAAGAACGCTCTCGCGCTGGCGCAGTCGATCGTACGGCTGACGCGCGCGCAGAATGTCAACGCCTATGTGCAGGCGGTCGAGGGCCGGATCACGGCGCTGGCGCGGGTTCACACCGTGCTGTCGCTGTCGAGCTGGCAGGGCGCGGAAATCCGGCGACTGGTGGCCGAAGAAGTAGCGCCGTATTCGGAAGCCGGACAAATCCAGTACGAGGGTGCGGAGGTCCAGCTTGAGCCTGCCACGGCGCAAACACTGGCGCTGGCGCTGCACGAGCTCGTCACCAACTCCGCGAAGTATGGCAGCCTTTCCTCGCTGTCAGGTCGGCTCGCCATCACCTGGGAAGTGCAGAGCGATAGGCTGATCCTGGCGTGGGTTGAAACAGGTGGACCGCGCGTGACCAAACCGACCTCCAAGGGATTCGGCACAAGGAGCGTGATCGCCAGCATCGAGACCCAGCTTGGCGGCAATGCCGATTTCGATTGGCGCCCTGAAGGCCTGGTCTGTCGCCTAACGGTGCCGTTGCAGGGAAAGCCGCGCACGGAGGCTGCTTCATATCGAGATATGAATGCGCCAGGATCGGAGCCGGCGCTCAGTTCGCGCACTGCGTAGCCGCGACGGATCAGGCATCGGAAGCCGCGATTAGGAACGTTCTCGTCACTGGCCGATTAGTTTCATCGACGTCTTAAGGATGGCTTGCGATGAAACTGACACGAATTGCATTGGCTTTCGGATTCATGCTGTGCCCCGCGCTCGCACTGGCGCAAACGGGTGGCGCACCGAGCGGGCGCGGATCGACCACGGGAGACCCGGCCGCGAGCTCCGCCACGCCAGGCTCCGCGCCGACAACCGGCAGTGCAACGAGACCGAGCCGGAGCGGTAGCGGGACATCGACTTCAGGCGGGCGGGACAACAATGGCGACGCCGGCCGGGACAGAATGCCCGAGAGCAACATGACCGTTCGCCCGAACGATCCAGACAAGAAGTAATCGCGAAGACGTTTGCAACGGAGAGGAAGATGGGACTTGCGCAATACGCCATCGTGCCAATTCGCGACCAATGGGGAGTGCTGCACGACGGCGTTGTGAACGGTGAATATGCGACCAAGGAATCCGCGTTCGAATCGGCCGTCGCTGCTGCATCTTTGGCGATTCGGCAGGGCCATGAAGTGCATGTGAGCGTGCCGGCGCGGGAGCAGGGCGAAGCCGCCATGCAGTCCAAGCCTTAGCTGCGGAGGAGCGAGGGTTGCCAAGAGAGGGCCGTTGGGCTGTTTTTCGAGTGATCCGTTCCCGCCTAGCCGTTTATTTTGTTCGCGCGAAGTAACCTGAGTTAGCGACGATAGATTGTTGGAAGCGCGATTCTATACTCACTTGCGAAGCGGGAGACTTCCATGACGGCAAAGCGCAATCGAAGAAAGAACAGCGTGCCGTTCGACGAGCGGCTCCAGAGAGCGGCAGACGAGGCACGCGCGGCAGCCGAGCAGTTGCCGCAAGGTGAGGCGCGCGACGCATTGCTGAAGAAGGCAAGGCAAGCGGAAACCGCCGCTCATCTGAACGAGTGGCTGACATCGCCCGGCCTGCAATCGCCGCGCTAAGATGACGATGGATCGCAAGGCTGCCTGTCTGGCGCAGGCCGATGCCTGCCGGGCGAGGGCGCAAGCCGATCCAGCAAATAGCGATCACTGGATCGAAGAATCGATCAAATGGCTCGAGCGAGCCATCGATCCAACGGGCGGCCTCTCGATGACTTTCGAGACGAAGGATGAGCAGCAGCTCACATCAGATGGCGCCGTCGCCCCGATCGCATCTTTCGACGTCCGAGCCTCGTCAACCAGAACCGACGGGACCTAGTCGGATTTCAACCAGAACCGACGGGACCTAGTCGGATTCGACATAAGCCATTCGCGAACAAGCGATCGCACCCAAGGCGATAACGACGCCAGCGGCGATCAGGAAACTCGGCAAGTATAGGGACACGGTCGGCGAACCGGCGGTCTGCCGCACATGGTTGGGACTGTTCATCCCAGCAGATATCTCAGCATCCCCGTGAGCAGTGCCGCGCTGACGATCGCCAATGTCGCGCAAAGCAGGTCTAGGTTGAGGCTGACTTTGTCGTGTTGATGCTCGTGCATCGCTATAGCTGTGCATGTTGGGCGCTGGGACGAGAAATCTCGCTCAGCGCCACGCCGGCGCTGTCACCGCCGTTGGCCTGCGCAATATCGCCGAGCGCAATGATACCGACCAAACGCTTTTCGCGATTGAGTACGGGCATGCGACGGACCTGAATCTCGCCCATAATTGCCGTCACTTCGTCGAGATCCTGATCTTCGAAGCAGTACTTCACCTCGGCAGTCATGACGTCCCGGATCCGCGCCTCCGGCCCACGGCCCATGCCGACGCCGCGAATAGCGATATCGCGGTCGGACACCATGCCGACGAGGCGGTCGTTCTCGGTGACCGGCAGCAGTCCGACGCCGAGTGCGCCCATAGCCTCTGCCGCATCCTTCAAGCTGTCTTCAGGAGTACAGAGCTGAACGTCGGGGGTCATCGCATCGCAAACTCTCATGGCAGACCTCGCTGTCGTCGTTTAGCGCCTAACCGATGTTGCGGATCGGCGTTCCTTCGGGCCGCAGGATTTTCAAGGCGGGACCGAACGGCGGCTACGACCGGGAACCAAGTCGGGCTGTCGTACGTAGTCTGGGGTGAGACGATGCCAGGCGGGAGCGAAAAATGCCGCTCTACCATTTCGATCTCGTCAACACCAAGACGGTTGCCGATCAAGGCGGCGCGGAACTCGCTGACGATATCGCCGCGATGGATTCGGCCGACAACATCGCACGGCGGCTGCTCGGCGAACACCCGGACCTGAAGAACAGGCACTACTCGATCCTTGTCACCAACGAAGACGGTGACGAGATTTGTCGATTGCCGCTAGACATCATCCACTAGGCAAGACGCGCTGCGCCTATGACCGATCTTATCGCGAGATCAACGACAACTCGATGGTGCGTGCGCGCTTGTATTGCTGAAACGCGGAAATGGCGCGGTTTGACAGCACAAGCCTGTTGTGCTGGCCTTGGCTGATCATGAAGGCGACTTTTCTCGATCAGGAAATGGTGTGCTTCCACCGGATCATCGATTTCGCCAGCCCGCCTGAGGTAGTCCCACGCGATCTGTACCGCGCTCTCCAGCAGCACGGGAAAGGACTCGTCCTTGAACCACGCCGACATGCCGGTTCCTCGAATTTACTGGGGAACCCGGTTTGCCGTATTTGGTTCCTAAGTGTTCTCGCGATCTATTGAGCGTGGATGGCGAAACGCACGAACTTGCGTCCACGGCGGTAGGAACCGGTTCGGGCGGCGCCGGGTTGTGCCGAAAGGTCAATCCAAGGAGATACCGATGAAGAAGATCATTCTGGCCTCTGCATGCGTTCTGGCATTGTCTGCCGGCGGCGCGCTCGCGCAGCAGGCCCAGCCCGCGCCCGGTGCATCGAGCGAGGGCAATGTCGGGCCTGGCGCGACACCGCGTACGAGTACGCACATGAACAAGAAGGGCATGACGACCGGCGCCGGCGGCGGCTCGAGCCGCGCGGCCCATCCTTCCAGCCATGGTGCCGGGACCAAGAGCGACAAGGGGACGCAATCGGGCGGCCGATATTAGACCGATGCGATCAAGAAAAATGCCGGCCATGAGCCGGCATTTTTCGTCAGGAACGTTGCCTGATCAACTGGCTGCAACTACTGATCGAGGGCGCTCGATCTGCTGGTTCCTACTTTCCCCCTTCAATCAATTGTCGCAGGGCAGCCGCGTCGGCGGGCGCGGCGCTCTTCTGGTCGTTGTCGAAATAGACGTAGACGTCGCAGCCCTGCTTCTTCCAGGAACGAATGCGCTTGGCCCACTCCGCCAGTGTCGCATCGCGATAATGGCCCTTATATCGGCCGCCGGGGCCGTGGCCTCTGACGTAGACGAAATCGGCGGTGCGCCTCCACGGTGCCGGCGCGTCGTGATGGTCCGAAATGCACAGCGAGATGTTCGCATCGGACAGTAGTCGCATGACCTTCGGGGCATACCAGCTTGGGTGCCGAAACTCGAAGCTGTAGCGGCGCTCTTTCGACAGGAGCTTGAGGAAGGAGGCGAGGCGATCCGGCTTAGCCTCAAACTGCGGCGGCAGTTGAAACAGGATGGGACCGACCTTGTTTCCCAGCAGCGACAGGCGAGCTTCGAGCAGCTCGAGACTGTTGACCGAGTTCTCCGACAGGCGCTTCCAATGTGTGATAAACTTGGACGCCTTCCAGGCGAAGACAAATTCCTGATCCGTCTGCTCGCGCCAGCCCTTCACCGCTTCGGGCGTTGGCGTGCGATAGAAGACGCCGTTCAATTCCGTGGTCGGAAATTGGCTTGCGTAGTAGCGAAGCTGGTTCTTGAGCGGCAGGCCCTTCGGGAAGAACGGCCCGCGCCAGGAATCGTAGTGCCAGCCGGATGTCCCGATCAGAATGCGCGCCATAAACTCGCGATGCGTTGGAGCGAAATGAAGCACAGAGAACCGGCACTCTGTGTGAGGGTTCCAATTCCAATCGGTAATCCCGGTCGTTCGCCGGAACCATGGTCTGACCGCGCGGTTAGCCAAATCGATTGCAAATGATCTCCTTCGCTTGAGGTGCTGTCGTGGATGCCATGACCCGAGAGCATGGGCAATCCGCAGAAGAAACGCGGCCTCCGGAACGCGCTCCCGAACAGAAGCCTGAATTCAGGGATGTCGGCGAAACGCAAGACAGCCCGCCGACCGCGCCCGAGAAGCCATCGATGCGCGATCGGCTCCGCGAGCATTGGCTGTTGGCGATCGTGGGCGCCTGCGTTCTCCTGGCTGCGCTGATTGGCGGCGTCGTCTATTGGCTCGAGGTCCGTAACTACGAATCTACCGACGATGCTTTCGTCGCCGCCCGCAGCTTCTCGGTTGCTCCGAAGGTCGGCGGTTACCTTGTCGATGTGCCCGTTACGGATAACCAGCACGTCAATGCCGGCGATCTGCTCGCCCGTATCGACGATCGCGACTACAGGATCGCGGTCGACCAGGCCGAGGGGCAGGTTGCAGGAGCGCGGGCCAACATCGCCAATCTCGAGGCTCAGATCACCAGCCAGCAAGCCCAGATCGATCAGGCGCGAGCGCAACTCGCGCAAGCCGAAGCGCAACTGCAATTCGCGCAGCAGGAGGCCGCGCGCGCCGATGATCTGCTGCAGAAGGGCGCCGGCACACTGCAACGTGAGCAACAGACCAAGTCCGATCTCGAAGCGCAGCAGGCCAACACCACGCGTGCGAGAACGGCGGTAACGGTGGCGGAGCTTGGGATCAAGCCGCTGCAGGCCCAACGCGAGAGTGCCAAGGCCTCGCTGCAACAGGCAGAGGCACAGCGCGATCAGGCCAAGCTCAATCTCGACTATACCAACGTCACAGCGGCCCAGTCCGGGCGCGTCGTCAAGCTGAGCGGCGCGAAGGGCACATATGCGATGGCCGGGCAGAGCATCATGATGTTCGTGCCCGACGAGGTCTGGATCGTCGCCAACTACAAGGAGACCCAGCTTCGCGACATGCGTCCGGGCCAACCCGTCGAATTCAGGATTGACGCTTATCCGGACCGCAAACTGACCGGACGCGTGGACTCGGTGCAACCCGGCTCGGGTACGGCGTTCAGCCTGCTGCCGGCGGAGAACGCCACCGGCAATTACGTGAAGGTCGTGCAGCGCGTGCCGGTGAAGATCGTGGTCGATCATTGGCCCGCCGACGTCCCCGTCGGCCCCGGGATGTCGGTCGTGCCCTGGACGAAAGTGCGATGACCGACACGACGCAGGCCGGCGGCTGGTCGCCGGAGCGTTCCGCCGCCGGTGGACACAATCCCTATCTCATCGCCTTCGTCGTCTCGATCGCGACCTTCATGGAGGTGCTGGACACGACGATCGCCAACGTCGCGCTGCGCCACATCGCGGGCGGACTGGCGGTCGGGATCGACGAGAGCACTTACGTCATCACCAGCTATCTCGTCGCCAACGCGATTGTGCTGTCGATTTCCGGCTGGCTCGCCACCGTGATCGGACGCAAGCGCTTCTACATGATGTGCGTGGCAACCTTCAGCGTGGCCTCGCTTCTGTGTGGGTTTGCCTGGAGCCTGGAATCTCTGGTGCTGTTCCGCATCGTGCAAGGGCTCGGCGGAGGAGGCATGGCGACCTCCGAGCAGGCGATCCTCGCCGACTCTTTTCCGCCGGCCAAGCGCGGCCAGGCGTTTGCGATCTACGGCATCGCGGTCGTGGTGGCGCCGGTGATCGGGCCGACGCTCGGCGGCTGGATCACGGACACCTATTCGTGGCACTGGGTGTTCCTGATCAACGTGCCGATGGGATTGCTTTCGCTGTTCCTTGTGGGGACGCTGGTGAACGAACCCTCGGGTGCGGAGGAGGAGCGAAGGGCATTGCTCCGCAAAGGACTTCGCGTCGACTATGTCGGTTTCGCTCTGGTTGCGATCGGGCTCGCCTCGCTCGAATTCGTCCTCGACGAAGGCCAGCGCAACGACTGGTTCGGATCGAACATGATCCTGGTTTTTGCGCTGGTTTCCGCCTTTTGCCTGCTGGCGCTGATCCCCTGGGAATTGACGCGCGAGGAGCCCATTATCGAGCTTCGCCTGCTCGGCCAGCGGCAGTTCGCGGCTTGTTTCCTGGTCATGCTCGGCACCGGCGCAGTCTTGATTTCGACCACCCAGATCCTGCCGCAACTGCTGCAGGCGGACGAGAACTATACCGCGACGCTCGCGGGTCTCGCGCTGTCGCCGGGCGGCATCTTCACGATGGTGATGATGCCGATCGTCGGCAGGCTCGTGAGCGTCGTCCAGCCGAAGCACCTGATCATGCTCGGCGCCATGATCGTGACGCTCTCGATGTGGCATCTCACGGGGCTCACCCAGGATATCTCCTATGGCTATGCGGCGTGGTCGCGCATCTTTCTCGGCATCGGGCTGCCGTTCCTGTTCCTGCCGGTGACGACGGCCTCCTACGATGGCGTGCCGCCGGAGAAGACCAACCAGGCGTCGGCGCTGATCAATGTCGCGCGCAACATCGGCGGCTCGATGGGAGTCGCGCTGGCGCAGACCGTGCTGGCGCAACGCCAGCAATTCCATCAGAGCCGGCTGGTCGAGCATGCCGCGCCATCCGACATCGGTTACCAGCAGACCATCGATGCGATGACGCGCTACTTCCAGGCGCAGGGCTCCAACGCTTCCGAGGCGGCATCGCAGGCGATCGCATGGGTCGGCCAGACATTGCAGCGCCAGATCGACTTCCTCGCCTATATCGATGTGTTCTGGACGCTCGCAGTCATCGGCGCCCTGATGATCCCGCTCGCGCTGAGCATGCGCTCGATCGATCTCAACGCGCGGGCAAGAGGACATTGACGGCCAAATCGTCGCAACCACAGACGCGATTGTGAAATGAGCCAGCCAAGGTTCTGGGCTATGGATGCGTGTTCGCGAGATCATCGTCTCGCGTGAGGATATGAAATGCCCTGGAAGCCAGTTGCAGCGAGCGTCGTGCTGGCGGCCTTGCTTGAGTTGATGAATGCAGCTGCTGCAAGCGCACAGCCTGCTGTGCTGAAGGGACAGGAAGCCTATGGCGATTGGCGGCGCGACAAGCCCGGCACGTTGCGCCTGATCACGCCGCAGGATCTGCCCAAGCCCGGCGCGACGCCATCGAGCGCGAACATGTCGCGGGTGGTGCCGCCAACGGCCTCCGCAATTCCCCAAGTGCCGCCAGGGTTCAAGGCCGAACTGTTCGCCGACGGCTTGAACGGGCCGCGCATCATCAAGACCGCGCCGAACGGCGACATCTTCGTCGCCGAGACCCGCGCCGGGCGTATCCGAGTGCTGCGCGCCGCCGATGGGGCGACCAAGCCCACGATCAACGAAGTCTACGCTACCAGCCTCGATCGTCCGTTTGGGATCGCCTTCTTTCCGAATGGCGACAACCCGCAATGGCTCTATGTCGCCAACACTGGAAGCGTCGTCCGCTTTGCCTATCGCAATGGCGACCTCAAGGCTTCCGGCAAGCCGGAGACAGTCGTCGCCAAGCTGCCGCACGGCTCGGGTCACTCGACCCGGGACATTGTCTTTACGCCCGACAACAAGCGGATGCTGGTCTCGGTCGGCTCGGCAGGCAATTCGGGGGAGGGCATGGGTACCCCGCCGGGTGGCTTGGAAGCCTGGAAGCGCGAGCGCCCGCTTGGCGCCGCCTGGGGCAACGAGACCGACCGCGCGGCGGTGCTGGCCTTCGATCCTGACGGCAAGAACCAGCGCACCTTTGCCACCGGCATCCGGAATTGCGTCGGACTTGCGATCCAGCCGCAAACGGGCGTGCCCTGGTGCTCCACCAATGAGCGCGATGGTCTCGGCGACAACCTCGTGCCCGATTATGTGACCCGCGTCCGCGAGAACGCGTTCTATGGCTGGCCGTGGTTCTACATCGGTGCCAACCAGGATCCGCGGCACGCCGGCGCGCGGCCTGACCTGAAGGACAAGGTCACGGTCCCGGACGTGCTGCTGCAGGCGCATTCCGCTTCGCTTGGCCTCACGTTCTATGACGGCCAGAGCTTTCCCGCCGAGTATCGCGGCGACATATTCGCGGCCCTGCATGGCTCGTGGAACCGGTCGAAGCGCACGGGCTACAAGGTGATCCGCATCCGGTTGAAGGACGGCGTGCCGACCGGCGAATACGAGGACTTCGCGACCGGCTTCGTCATCAACGATTCCGAAGTCTGGGGACGCCCGGTCGGCGTCGCCGTAGCGCGTGACGGTGCGCTGCTCATTACCGAGGACGCCAATGGCACGATCTGGCGGATCAGCCGTTAGCCTCTTAGCCTTGCCCGTCGCTGAGCCCGTATTCCTCGTAGATCGCCAGCGGATCGGCGTCGGGAAACAGCCGGCACTTCGCTTGCGCCAGATGCAGGGTGACGGTTCCGCGATCGCAGCCGGCGGCAAGCAGCTTTCGGATGTCTTCCATATGCGGTCGCGGCTGGTGTTTGGGCGGAAGCTGCTCGAGGGCGACGAGCGCCGTCGCCAGCGCCTCGGTGATAACCCATTCGTCGTGGCCGGTGATTCCCTTTCTCGGCATCGCCACACCTCCCGCATTGGAGCAACGTACATTCTAACGTAAAGCCAAGGCGTACCGCCATTGTTGGATTGCATCCAGCGAGGCAGATACCTAGGACTTGAACACCATTTCCGGCACAGCATCATGCAGCAATTAAGGCTTCCGGCCGACGATCTCACCGGCGGGCTCAACACGTTTGCTGAATTTGTGGGCGCGCTGGGCCCGCTGGACGCAAGCCGCGGATGATGGGTTTCGCTGCGCTCTACCCATCCTACGCTGTCGTCCCCGCGAAGGCGGGGACCCATAACCACAGGCTGTGGTTGTGGCGGAAGCAAGCGGTGGTAGCGGAGCATACAACAAAGGCCTGGGGTTATGGGTCCCGGCTCCCGGCTACGCCAAGGGGCTTCGCCGAGGCGGGCAAGCCCGGGACGACGTGGGGAAGGTTAGGATTCAAATTTCAAACAGCGGAGAGGATGTGAGTTCGCGTTCTCGCGGCATTCGCTGCCCGAGCTTTGCATCACTTTCACCCTCTCATCGAACAGAGGGCGCAGGGAAAGCCGGGTGCTGGTTGCACCCGTGGGTCCCGTGCAACAAAAAGCACGGGAGTAGGACCACAGGTTCAACCGAAGCATTCCGGCTTTCCCTGCGCGATGGTGTTACGGCTTACTTCGTACTCTCCCCGGTGACCGGGCTTTCTTGCCACCGTCGTCTAGTGCGAATGTGTTCGCACGAAACTTAGCGCCAGCGTCGGGGCGCCAGGACCACACGACTTCGCCGTCCGTGCTGTGTGTGCTCGTCAGTCACACCCATCACGTCCACCGCATCTCACCGCAACGTTCGTGACGATCGCGAGCCGCCCCTCTCTTGGGTGAGACGCGCGGAGTTAAATCACTGATTTGCCCGACGGCGGAAGCGGAATGTTTTTCTCGCGTGAGCTGGACAGACTTTGGCTGATTTGCCCGTCGGGTTGTTATGTCGCACCCAAGGTAGCCACATCGTCATTGCGAGCGAAGCGAAGCAATCCATAGCGCCGCTTGCGGAGACGCGGATTGCTTCGCTTACGCTCGCAATGACGGGGCTGTCATTCAGGGGCGATGCGTCGGCATAGAGCCCGGAATCCGTTTTCCCGCAATGCAAGTGGCTCGATGGATTCCGGGCTCGCGCTTCGCGCGCCCCGGAATGACGGAGAGTAAGGTGCTCGTGGCCTATCCTCGAGCTGCCGTTTACGCGGCTCATCGAGATGGAGAGCGCAGTTGCTCCGAACCGGTTGTGGGTGATAGAGAGCCGGCCTATGGAGCGGCGGGCTTTTCTTAAGACATTTGGAATCGGCGCGGTAGGTTTGGGCACAGCCTTTTGGGCTGGCAGCCGGAATACCATGCGCGGCGGCTGTTATCTTCAGCTCGGGACCAGCATCAGCGCGGGCACCGGCTCAACCCAGGCGGAGCCACACCAAGCATCATAGGCGAGCGGCTCGGAATGTTCGCCATCAATGGCGCCTTTCCGGGTTCGTGTGCCGGTCAACATAAATTGCCGCCACTCAACCCTGTTTCACTTTACGCGATCGCTGACGCGATTTCCTCGGGCGATTGGTCTGCACAACAACGAACCGGAGAACCGGTCCACGATTCGTCTGTCACTAACCTGCGGGCGACGAACTTTCCGAGCGTCTCCCACATTGCCCTGGAGTACGGCGCCAACGACTTCCGCTACGACCGCCCGATCGGATCGGACGATGATGTCGGCAGCGAGACCTTCAAGGGGGCGCTCAATCATTCGATCAGGCTCCTGCGGAAGTCTTGCCCGACGGCGCGGATCTTTCTCATCACGCCCTGGTGGTTGCCAACCCAAGACGATCGCGATAGCGATGTGCATCCGAACAAGCTCGGATATTTTCTTCGCGATTACATCGGCGCCATGCTGCGCGTGGCGGAAATAAACCGCGTCCCATGTCTTGATCTCTTCAATTTAGGAGGGTCAGCAAAACCAACTATCGGGCTCTCACCCACGACGGGGTGCACCCGAACAATTGGGGCGTTCTGCTCCGGGCCGTCCAGATATCCTCATTCATTTCGACCAGCGTCTAGCGGTGGCGCAAGCGGGCGCTGCTCGGCCCAGGTGAGCAGCCCATCGAGCGACGGACACAAGGATTGTCCCCAATCGGTCAGGCCGTATTCGACCTTCGGCGGCACCTGGTGATGGACGATGCGATGCACGATGCCGTCGTTCTCCATCTGGCGCAGTTGCTGAATCAGCATCTTCTGCGAGATCCCCGGGATCGCCCGCTCCAGGTCGGAGAAGCGCAGCAATTTGCCGCCAAACAGGTGGAAGAGGATCACGAGCTTCCACCGGCCATCCAGCATCCTGAACGCCTTCTCAACGCCCTCGGCGGCGCTCGCGGCTGTGTACTCAACCTTACCCAAAAGTCAGTACCTTACCTTTTCGTGCGTTCTTGCGGTTTGGCGAAGCTACAAACACCTTTCCGGCTACGCAATCGCGATCCGCGACCGCGTCGTTCCTGACGCGCAAAGGAAAGGAAATCCGATGTCTCTCGATCTGCGGGGCCCCGTTGCCGTCTACTTTGCCGCCGACAGCCGCGATGGCGATGCCATCGCGCAATGCTTCAGCGAACGCGGCGTCGTGAAGGACGAAGGGCGCAAGCACGAGGGGCGCGCGGCCATCGCGCAGTGGAAGGCCGATGCATCGACCAAATACAACTATACGAGCGAGCCGTTCGCTGTGGAGGAACGCGACGGGAAGATCGTCGTCACAGCGCATGTGGTCGGCGACTTTCCCGGTAGTCCGATCGATCTCAGATACTTCTTCGGGCTCGATGGTGACAAGATCGCCTCACTCGAGATCCTTCCCTGAGGTCGGAGCGAGCGACAGCAATTGCTGCTGTCTAGATTCGATCGCGCTCGCCGGCGAGGGCTGTTTCGTGGCCAGCCGCCGGCCCAGGGCAATGAACGGCTTCTCGATATAGCGCCAGGAGAGCCAGGCCATCGGCGTCGTCAGAGCGACCGCCGCGATCGTTGTCGCAGATATCGCGAGCAGGACCGGCAGCCCCCTCGCATCGAGCAGCCGGCCGGCGAGCCACATGCCGATCGGGTGAAGGAGATAAAAGCTGTAGGAGATACGGCCGTAGAAACGGACCGGACGGAGATCGAGAACGGCAAAGAGGGCGATCGAGCTTCGAAAGCCGACCAGCAGCACCAGCAGCGAGGAACTCAAGGTTTCCAGCGCAATGATCGGCGCGGTCTGTTTCTGTGATCCGCAGAAGCAGAGCAGGGCGATGGCCGCCATCGACAGGGTCCAGGCAGCGGCCGTGCGGAGCCGCTCGGCCGTCCGCTCGCCCCGCATCTGCAGAAGAACGCCGGCGACGAAGGCGTAGAGCGGCGCCAGGCTGGAAACGCCGCCAAGCAGATGCACATAGGTCCCCCAGAAGGAGAGCCCGAACAGGACGGCGATCGACACCATGAGCGGCTGCGGGCCGAAGCGCTGAAAAATCCAGACCGACAGCAGGATGACCGGCGTCGCGAAGCACTCGACGGTCATCGACCACATCACGCCGTTGATGTCATGGCGGACCATGATTGCGTTGAGCACGACGTTGAGCGGATCGAATTTCCCCTCGTAGCCGACATAGAAGCCGTATTGATGGTGCAGCAGCGTCAGCAGAGCGACCACCGCGATCGCCGCGGGAAACAGCCGGAACAGGCGATGTCGCAGAAACGTGACCGGGTTCGGATTGTTCTGCAGCGAGCGCGCCAGCACGAAACCGCTGAGCACGAAGAACATCACGACGGGCGCCATGCCCGTGACATAGGTGTCGGTGAACTGGCTCGTCATGTGATAGCCGACGACCGAGACCGCCGCGATGCCGCGCAGCGATTCAAGGCGAGGCAGGAAACCGAGCTTTCCTGCCTTGCTTGGGCTCACCTGTGCTTCGGGGACTGCCGCCATCATGGTCGCGTAACATTCCGCGCAGAGCTTGGCTACTGTGGCGCGCCGGGCACGCGTTCACCAACCTTCCGGACTAACCCTTGGCCGCTAACCTTTGGGCCCTGAGGCGCTGTCGATCCATTGTCGCGTCTCCTCGTCGGACCAGCCAGGAACGGCAAATCCCTTCGGCGGGACAATGGGCTGCTGCTCGAGACGGAAATGTCGCTCGGGATGTCTGACGCGACGCACCGGCGCCGCGTCAGCAGCGGCGCACAGCATGATCAGCACGCCCAAGCAAAGAGCAAATCGCATCGGATATCCTCCGCTTCGACCGGACGTTCGCGCAACGCGAACGCTGCCTGCCATGCAGAATCTGGTCGCAGTCGGCATTTCCAAAATGCGCACCTGTTTTCACGAAAGCGGCAACGATCCGCCTTCCGATGTGCTCACTGCGCGCAAGCCGGTGCAGCTATCCCGCCGGCCTGCCGGGCGCGAGCCTGGCGGCGAGATAGAGGCGGTTCATCAATCTGAGCTGCTCGGGCGCGCCGGGGGTTGTCGGCGCGTCCTTCATGGTCATCCCGACCATCGTCTTCATGTTGTTGAGCACGACCGCGGCGATGTCCTCGGCCTCGTGCTCGTCGAGGCCGGGCGCGCAACGCTTCAGCGCTGTCTTGATGCCGGCGAGCGTCTGGCTGCGGAAACGAAGACGGATCTCGGTCCAGTCGGTCCGGGAATCCAAAAACGCGGTGACTGCGCGGATCTGCGGATAGAGCTTGGCCAGGAGATCGATGAGGATGTCGGCCAGTTGCTCCGGATTGGCGTCGGCGGCGTGGGCGAGGATCGCGTCGTATTCCGCCCGCAGCACCTCGGCATAGTGCTGCATCAGGGCGTCGGCGACGGCGTCCTTGTTCGGAAAGAAGCGATAGAGCGAGCCGATCTTGGCGTCCGCCCGCGCGGCGATCTCCGCCATGGTCGCGGCCTCGAAACCCCGTTCCTGGATCACCTCGGCCGCCGCCTGCATGAGTTCGGCGACGCGCTGGCGGCCGACCTCGCGCTGCGGCTGGAGCGGTTTGCGGTCCCGACTTGACAAAGTTGAGTATATCCTCAAATAGAGTGGTTGCGTGCTTGAGCTTTCCCTCAAGTATTTAGCCGCTCCCGTCGCGCCCGGCAACGGGCGGGGACGCCCCCCACCTGGCGAAAGGACATCCCATGCTCATCCTGCCTGCCGCGACCACAGCATTGATCCTGATCGACCTTCAAAAAGGCATCGTCGGCCTGCCGACCGAGCCCCATTCCGGTCCAGCCGTCCTTGCCCAGGGACAGGAGCTCGCCCGGCGCTTCCGCGCGGCCAAGGCGCCCGTCGTGCTGGTCAACGTCGCCTTCTCGCCCGACTTCAGCGACGCGCTGAAGTCGCCGGTCGATCAACCGATGCAAGCGCCGCCCGGCGGCTTTCCCGAGGGTTGGTCGGACTTGGCGGATGGCCTCGCCGAACCGTCGGATATCAGGATCACCAAGCGGCAATGGGGCGCGTTCTATGGCACGGAGCTCGATCTGCAGCTCCGCCGGCGCGGCGTGACCACCGTGGTGATCGGCGGCATCGCCACCAATATCGGCGTCGAATCCACCGCGCGTGCCGCGCATGAGCATGGCTATGCGGTCGTGCTGGCGGAAGACGCGAGCGCCGATCGTTCGGCGGACATGCACGCCTTTGCCTTCGAGCACATTTTCCCGCGGCTTGGCCGCGTGGCTAAAGCGGCCGAGATCGAGCTGCAGCGGTGAGCGAGCAGCAAGCCTATCTCCCGCTCCGAGCGCTGCCGGTCGCCGTCCGCTGGGCGGTGCTCGTCGTGGTTTCGTTGCTGATCGCCGGCGTGCTGCAGTGGGTGAGGCTGCCTGCCGCCTTGCTGCTGGGGCCGCTGGCCGCGGCCGCGCTGGTGCAGATGGGCGGAGGGGCGGTGAGGGTGCCCCGCCTGCTGATCGCTGCAGCCCAGGCAATCATTGGCTGTCTCGTCGCGCAATCGATCACGCCGGCAATCATCAGCGGCTTCGTGCGCTACTGGCCGATCATCCTCGCCACCGTGGCGCTTTCGGTCGGCGCAAGCGCTCTGATCGGCTGGACCATGAGCCGCTTGCGCATCATCCCCGGCACCACGGCGGTCTGGGGCATGCTCCCGGGCGCTGCCACGGTGATGATGGTGATGGCCGAGGCTCACGGCGCCGATTTCCGGCTCGTGGCTTTCATGCAGTATCTGCGCGTCGTGCTGGTGGCCGCGGCGGCCTCGGTGGTGGCGCTATGGTTTGCGCACGGCGGTGGCGGCCGTTTCAGTGCCGGGCTTTTTCAGCCTGTCGACCTGACGAACCTCGGAGCCACCGCGGCCATTGCGCTCGTCGGCGCTGGTCTTGCCGCGCGGATGCCGGCCGGCGTGCTGCTTGGGCCGCTCGTTCTCGGCGCGGTGCTCAACGTGCTTGGCTGGGTGAAGATCGAGCTGCCGCCGCTGGTGCTGATTGCAACCTACGCGCTGATCGGCTGGAACACGGGCTTGCGCTTCACGCGTGACGTGCTGGCGACCGCTGCCCGCGCGCTGCCGCAGAGCATCGGCGGAACCGCGATCCTGATGGGGTTTTGCGGCCTGTTGGCGTGGCTGTTGGTGGTGCTCCTGCACGTCGATCCGCTGACCGCCTATCTCGCCACCAGCCCCGGCGGCGTCGATGCCGCCGCGATCATCGCCGCCTCGACCAAGGTCGACACGTCCTTCGTCATGGCGCTGCAGACCGTGCGCGTGATCCTGCTGCTGTTCCTCGGTCCATCGGTCGCGCGCTGGGTAGCGGGAACGCTCGATCGCGCGTCAGCCGATCCTGGGCCGGATGGTCCGCCGGACCCTGGCAACCTTGATTGACTTGCGCGGCGTCGGCATCAGCCCGCGAATGAGATGGGTGGCCGCTGCTCCAGCGGTTTCCATGTAGCTTGGATCACGATGCAGCAGGACGACGGCAAACGCGCCGTCCAATAGCAGGATGACTTGCCGCGCAAGCTGCCGCGCTTGCCGCGAGGCGGCCGCATCTTCGAAGACGGAGCAGAGCCAGTCCTCGACGCGTTTCTTGTGCGCGCGGCCGATCACCATCGCTGGATGACCGGGCAGGTTGACCAGTTCGACTGAGGTACGCAGGAAACCGCAACCCTTCCACTTTGCGCCTCGTGCCGATCGCGCCAGATTGCGAAAGATCGCTTCCACCTTGGCGGCCACGTCACCGTCGGCCTCGGCGAACCAGCGCTTGAACAAAGCGAGATTTGGCTGGTCGCGGATCTCGAGATAGGCCGCGATCAGATCGTCCTTGCTGCGGAAATGATAGTAGAGCGTCCGCTTGGTAAGGCCGGCCTTTTCCGCCACCGCATCGACGCTGACGGCGCGGATGCCCTCGCCGTAGAACAATTTTCCGGCGGCTTGAAGGATGCGCTCACGCGTCGAACGGCCAGTCTCGCTCATGGCGCTTTATGTATACTGACCAGTGAATATACACAACGCAGTCCATCCCTTACCGTCGCGCGCATGACCAAGGTGGCGCTGCGTATATCGATGGAGGATGGGACACCCGTCACGATTCCCTGCCGGGACGGCGTGACCATCGGCGGCCATTTGTGGCTCGCGCCAGCCGGCCGCTCCGCCGGCAGCATCATCGTCAATGCGGCAACGGGGGTGGCTGCGCGCTATTACCACCGCTATGCATGCTTCCTGGCGAACCACGGCTTCGATGTCCTCACCTATGACTATCGCGGCATCGGCGGTTCGCGGCCGTCTCGCCTCAGAGGCTGTGGCTATCGCTGGCGCGATTGGGGCGAACTCGATTTCGAGGCGGCGCTTTGCTTCATGCACGAACGTCGGCCGCAGGCTCGCCTCATCGTGGTCGGCCACAGCGTCGGCGGTTTTCTGGCGGGGCTCGCCGCAAGCGCTGGCTTGATTGAGCGGATGCTGACGGTCGGCGCGCAATATGCCTGGTGGGGCGACTATGCGCCGCGCCGGCGCGCTGGCCTGTTCCTCAAATGGCACATTGCTATGCCCGTCATGACGGCGCTCTGCGGCTATTTTCCCGGCCGCAGGCTCGGCTGGCTGGAGGATTTGCCCGCCGGCGTCGCCAATGAATGGAGTTTCCGCGGGCGACGCTTCGAGCGCAGCCATCCACGCGGCGAGAGACAGGCCGTGCTCTCACGGATGGCGGCGGTGACGGGGCCGATCCTTGCGATTGCCGTGTCGGATGACGAACTCGGCACCGTGCCCGCAATCCGTCGCACGCTTGGCTACTACACCGGTGCGCCGCGCACGGCGGTGCTGCTCGAGCCGTCCGACTACGGTCGCAAGGCGATCGGCCATTTCAATCTCTTCCACGACAGTCACGCGGTCGGCTTCTGGACCGACACGCTCCCGTGGCTCAGGGATGGCCGCAATCCCTGGCCAGGGCACGTGCTTGCATCTGTCAGTCCTGGCGGGCCGTAGTCGAGAGGTGGAGCGCTTCGCCAAGCGTGCTTTCGGCGGTGTTTAACATGTCTCAGAAAGGTACGCCGCCGGGCTTGAAATACACTGTCCCGGCGGCGCCCTGTCTCATACTGGGCCCCTGAAATCCCCAGTACCCATTGAAGTGCAACGTGTGTGCCACAAGGGTGTGACGCCAAAGAAAACTTATTTGATCGCGGCGCGGGAATAGGGCGGGACCGTCCGGTGTATCGCTAATCGTCAGCAGCCCTCTGCAACTTTTGCTCAGTTGGAGCGTAGCTCTGGCATGAGGGAAGATTTGGTCCGGTTTCGTCAGCTAGCTCAGGAATGCAGGGACCGGGCGGCAGAGGCTCGCAGTCCGGTGGACGAAGATGCCTGGCTGACGCTCGCAGCCGATTGGCTGGCGCTTGCGAAGGCCAGTGAGGCTCCAGAGGCTGGCGATGACGCGGCTACAGGCCGCGCTGCATCCGGTTGACGGCGATCAGGAGCTCGGGCCGCTCCAACACTTCCACCAATCGATCAAGGAAGACCCGCTCGTTATTGCGCGGTCGCGGCTGCAAGTATTCTTCAAGTATGCCCTGGGCATCACGAACGGCCTGAAGAGCCAACTGCTCGTCCGTCATTCTAGTCGCCTCCCTGCAGTGGTGAATGCAACCCCAACACAATTGAGCAAAATACGGTTCCATTTTGCTTAATCAGTGTTTGCACGGAAATCTTGCCGCAAGCTGGACGAAGGCAATGTTCAGCATTCTTTCCCGATAATGCATTGATATTTTTCATTTTTGTTTTGAGGGAAGGGCCTTCGCGAGCGCCTTGCTGGCGCCCGTGTTCGCGCGTATCGACATCGCGTTCCCAAGATCAAGTTGGGGGAAAGCGCAGTCCGAAATAATAAAATCAATGACTTACGGGTTCGTCCGGTCTCTTTATCGCTCCGGAAGACTGATTTGGGAACATCGATGAAATCCCTCCTTACACTCTGCCTTTGGTTTACCGCTTGCTGTTACCCAGCGCTTGCTCGGGCCGAATCTCCCGCCGCCATGATCTCCGGCTATCGCGTACAGCACGGGGAGGGGCGCGTGGTGCTGGATGCGACGCTCACGCGCATTGCGCACGAGCAAGCCGCGGCGATGGCGGCAAAGGACAAACTCGACCACGACGTCCTCAGCCCCTTCAACTCGCGCGTCCACCCAGCGGGCGCGGGCCGGGCGGCAGAAAACATCGCCTACGGCTATGACAGCTTTCCAAAGACACTCGACCAATGGATCAATTCGTCGGGACACCGGCGAAATCTGCTGTTGCACAACGCCTCGCGCGTTGGCGTCGCCAGCGTCAAGAGTTCGGCGACCGGGCGGACCTATTGGGCGATGGTGATTGCCGGCGACTATGAGCGTCCCAAGGTGGCGAAGAACTCGCCGAAGGGCTCAAAGCAGGCGACGGTTGCCAAGCCGAAATCTCGCGCTGTGGAGGCCTGTCGTCTGAAAATTCTCAGCATCTGCCTCTGATGCAGGGCTTTTCCTGACGGAGGCGCGAGTTTGGCACAGGCCAGAAGGCCGACCCAACTGGATGAAAGATGGGTGTGAGCGCTACTGACGCGGTCGGCTCGAACTCATCCACTTTCTTCCTAGCAGAGTGCTGATCGCCGAGCGCAGGCCCCGCCAGCGGAGGATAGCCGCAAGGATCGTCCCAGCGATCAACGTCTGCGCCGCGATCAGCGTGACCGGCGGGATGGTTTCCACCCCGATCTTGATGAAGCTGTAGAATGCCCCCAAAAGCGTCGGCCAATAGCACCGTCAGCTTCGGCGCCATGTTTGTCTTGCCGGTCATCATCCCTTTTCCGCGACGGTTCCGATGCGGCGGTGCTAGCTGCTTCGGAACAGGGGATGCTTCCGCCAGGGACGAACTGTGTAGGCTGACGGCATGTCCTCCACCTGCTGCTAGCTCTGATCGGTATTCCCTTCTTTGTTACAGCCGGCGCTACCGCCATTGCCGCACATGCTCGATCAAAGCGCGCATTTTGGGCGCCATGTTGCGACGCTGAGGAAAGTAGAGAAAAAAACCGGGAAACGGCGGCAGGAATTCTTCCAGGAGCGGGACGAGTTCGCCGGTCTTCACGAATGGATGGAAGGTTTCCTCCGTTGCAAAGGTGATACCCGCCCCGCAGAGGGCCGCACGAAGCATCAAGCGCAAGTCGTTCGTGGTGATCTGGGGTTCGACCGCCAGGTCGAAGGGAATGCCGTTCTCTTCAAACTCCCAGCGGTAGGGCGCGACGTTCGGCGTCGGGCGCCAGCCGATGCAGCGATGATGGATCAGTTCGCGTGGATGCGCCGGCGCGCCGTGGGCCGCGAGATAGGAGGGAGCTGCCACGACTGCTTCGCGCTGATCGCCTGTCAGGGGAACCGCGATCATGTCTTGCTCGATCACTTCGCCCAGCCTGACGCCCGCATCGTAGCCGGCCGCGACGATATCGAATTCTTCGTCCGTGACCGTGACATCGATCGTGACGCCAGGATGAGCCGCGGCGAAGGAGGCGATGAGGGGGCCTGAAAGGAACCGCTCGGCAATCGAGGTGACGGCGATGCGCAGCAGCCCGCGCGGCGCATTCTCTGCGGCCACGTAGTCAAGCGCCGTGGCGATATCCGAGATGGGTTGGGACAGTGCCTCGCGCAGACGCTCACCCGCGTCCGTCAGGCGCACCGAACGGGTCGTGCGCGTGACGAGGCTCGTGCCAAAGGCATCCTCAAGCCGCCGCACTCCCTGGCTGACAGCCGAGCGGGTCACGCCAAGGCGATCGGCGGCAGCGCGGAAGTTGTGTTCTTCCGCGACGGCGAGGAAGAGCGGCAGCAGGTTGAGGTCAATCTTCATTGTCCAGCATTGCTAACCATCCAGTCAAACACTGGACGGATACCAGCAACAGCGGCGAACGTCCATCTTGGGCTCCGAATGCAAAGCAAGGAGCACGAGATGGACAAGGTTGTTCTGATCACCGGCGCCTCCAGCGGGATCGGCGAGGGCATCGCCAGAGAGCTCGGCGGGGCCGGCGCAAAGGTGCTGGTGGGCGCCCGCCGGCTGAACCGCATCGAAGCCATCGCCGATAACATCACGGGAGCCGGCGGAATCGCCCAAGCCCGGCTGCTCGACGTGACCGACCGCCATTCCATGGCTGGCTTCGCTCAGGCGGCGATGGACGAGTGGGGGCGCATCGACGTTCTCATCAACAATGCCGGCGTGATGCCGCTCTCGCCGCTTGCCGCCGGCAAGCTCGACGAATGGGAGCGCATGGTCGATGTCAACATCAAGGGCGTGCTCTGGGGCATCGGCGCGGTCTTGCCGATCATGGAGGGGCAGGGCAGCGGCCAGATCATCAATATCGGCTCCATCGGCGCACTCTCGGTCGTGCCGACCGCCGCCGTTTATTGCGCAACGAAGTTCGCGGTTCGCGCGATCTCGGACGGCTTGCGTCAGGAGAGTACGAACATCCGCGTCACCTGCGTCAACCCCGGCGTCGTGGAGAGTGAACTCGCCTCGACCATCACTCATGCGGAGACCGTGGCTGTGATGGAACGCTATCGGGCGATCGCGCTTCAGCCCGCCGACATCTCGCGCGCTGTCCGGCAACTGATCGAGGCTCCGCCGAGCGTGGACACAACCGAAATTACCATCCGACCTACCGCATCGAGCAACTGATGCCGGACGATCCGATCCGCGATCGGGGTCAATGCCGTGCCGATGACCCCGTTCGCGGCCTTTATCCCCTTAACGACAGGAAAGAGGCCATGACCTTTGCCACTTCGATCGACCGGCTTGCGGGCCGCACCCGCACGCTCCTGATCCTCCTGACCGTCATAGCGACCACGGGCCTCGCCCAGGCCAATTCCCCCACGCCGGATGCTAACATCGAGGGGCGGAATGAAGCCACCCTGCGTAAGGCTTTCGAGGGATGGACTGCGGGCGGCAACGTCTTTGCTGACCTCCTGGCCCCCGACGTGACATGGACAATCCATGGCTCCGGCCCAGTTGCCGGCACCTATCGCGGCCTCAAGGATTTCGTCGATCGCGCCTCGGCCCCCCTCGTGAGCCGTCTCGCGACTCCGCTCCGGCCTGTCGTGCACCACATCTGGGCAAAAGGGGACAGGGTCATCGTCCGCTTCGACGCTTCGGCCACCACGACGTCGGGAGCGCCGTACCGCAATCGGTTCGTGTGGATCTTCAAGATGAAGGACGGGTCTGTCGTCGAGGCCGAAGCCTTTCTCGATCTCGTCGCCTATCAGGAGGTCGTCGACAACAACGAGCCGCGCCGGCAATAGGCGGCCATAACGAACCTCGCCGGGGCCAGTCGCTTCGTGTCACCGGACACGGAGCGGCCGGCCGCGGTCCAACTCAACACACACATATGAAATGAGGAGCTCGGCCATGCAGCGCGTCTTTGCAGCCATGATCGTGGCAACGCTCCTGATCCCACCTGCGCGGGCCGAGGAAACAGAATTGAAAGCCAATCACCCCTATGTCGGCCTCTGGGTTACGCAGGACGGCCACATCCGTCACGAACTTCTGCCGAACGGCCGCTACGTTGAAGCGCGCGGGACGCGCGAGCGTGCCTACGAGGGGCGTTACGAAGTGACCGGCACACGCATCGAATATTGGGATGATACCGGCTTCACCGCTGACGGCGACTTCATCGACGATGTTCTGCATCACGCCGGGATGATCTTCTATCGCCGGTAGCGCAGGGGGCGTCTTCCGAATAAACCGACCTGCGCGGCACCGGCATCCGCATCAATGTCCTGTCGCCGGGACCGACGCGGACCGAACGAGGTGCAGCCCGACCGCTCGTCATGGTTGCAGGTGAACGGCGGGATGGGCTCGAAGCGGTCGTTCCGGGAGCGAAGCGCTAGCGACCGCAATAGGGTCATCGCAGCGTTTGTCGTGCTGAACTCTGTGGCCTCGATCTGAATATATCGGGCTATAGCGTAGAATCGACGGCTCGCTATGCCACGTGGCGGGCGTCCGGCAATCGGCGACTATATCGCGCTATTGAGGGCAATCGGCGGCCAATGGCGGAAGGGGTGGGATTCGAACCCACGGTACCCTTGCGGGCACGCCGGTTTTCAAGACCGGTGCCTTAAACCACTCGGCCACCCTTCCAAGCGTTGAAATCTATAGACTTTTTCGCATTCCGCGCAGAACGTACCGTGGACGTACTACCGATTTACTACCCTTTGTCGTCGCGATTGTTTATGGCGGCTCGCAACGCCCCGTCAACCGCTGATGCGGCCTCGCTTTGCATATTCGGCATCAGGTGGCTGTAGATGTCCACGGTGATCGCGATCGACGAGTGTCCAAGCCGCTCTTGGACGACTTTCGGGTGAACCCTGGCGGCCAGCATGTGGCTGGCGTGACTGTGCCGCAGCTTATGCAGGGTCACGCCCCATTCGTTCAGAAAATCCGACATGACGTGCGTCAGGCTCCGAGGTTGCACCGGCTCGCCGTCCGCCTTGGTGACCACATGTCGGCTATCGTCTGCCCGAACGCCGAACTTCAACAGTTCCTCGGCTTGAGCGACGCGCCAGCGGCGCAGCTCTTCCACGGCCAAGGATGGCAGGGCGACCGTTCTGGTTTTGCCGTTCTTGGCTTCCTTCTCGCGGATCACGCCCGCGTCGGTCTGCTCGGTGCTTGCGACTACCGCAAGTTGGCCATTGTCGAGATCAACGGCCCGCCAGCGCAGCGCGGTGATCTCGCCGCGGCGGAGCCCGCACAGCGTGGCAAGAATTAGCGGGATGAACAGCCGGCGCTCCCGCGCGACGTCGAAAACGGTAGCGGTGGTGGGTGCGTCGATTGTCTCGACGGGTTTGCGCTCAATTTTGGGGCGATCGCGCTTTTCGAGCAACGCGGCCGGATTGCGGGCAATCAACTTCCAGCGCTCAGCTTGCCCCAGTGCTTCGTAAAGCACCCTGTGGACGTGGTGAACGGTACGCGGCGCCAGACCGCCTTTGCCATCGCGCCGGCCGCTCTCAAGCAATTTGGCGTAAGCCTCGCTGATCTCGAGTGGCTGCAGCTTCGACAGCAGCTTCGCGCCGAGGAACGGGGCGAGGTTCTTGTTGAGCAGATCGCTATAACGCTCGTGAGTGCGCGGCGAAACGTTAGGCTTGATATGGTTCAGCCAACGCTCAAAAAACTGCGACAGGGTGATCTTGGAGGGCTCGACATAGGAGCCGTCCCGCATTTCTGAAATGATCTCGGCGCACCGCGCTTGCCTTTGCAGCCGTGCAGCGAATGCCATTTGCGCTTACGCTTGCCGGTGGCCGGATCCCGAACGTCGAGGACAGCGTACCAGTTTCCCTTACCCCGTTCGCAGACATGTCCCTTCATTGGGCCGCCACTCCCGTTCGCCGCTCCATCGCCGCAATGGCCCGTTCAATTAATTGACGACGGTTCAACTCGTCGGCAAGCAACTCCTCAGGCACGTCTGCTAACTCAAGAGCGAGTGACCGGAAGAAGTCGGATTTTAGCCGGCTTCCGCCGAGTAGGACATCGACGACTGCAGCAGCTGGCATGAACTCCGCGCCTTTCCGATCGATCTCGCGCAGAGCCGCTGCATATTGCTGTTCCGTGTCCTTGAGGGCTTTTTCGCAAATAGCTGTCGCTTCCTCCGACTCCTTGCGCAGTGCAGCTATCTGTTCATCATAGCGGCGCCTGTGGTCTTCGACCCGCTTTTCCATTGCCTCCCGGAAGTCCGCTATGCGCTCGTCAGTTTGAAACGACTGCTCAAGCCGCGCAACGATCTCGCCCGTCAGGGTGTGATCATTTTTTTCGCGTGATTTTTCGAGCTTCGCGAGCAGCTTAGGGTCAATTCGGACGCGCAGATGGGGCGTCTCTTTGGGTGGCTTTTTGGCCATTCTGCAATGTCTCCTGCTTCGAGCGTCGACCATCTAACACATAATAGAACCCGTTGGAACAAAACTGTACCGATATGGGTACAAAAAAGTGCCCGGACAGGTACAGATTTGTACTTGCGTGATCTGGTTGAGGTGCCGTACGCATCGTTTGGTACAAATTTGTACCGAGGGTAATTCAGGGGCATCCAGGTGGCGTATCGGGCCCGCAACTGAACGGAGCCTGCATGGCCGAAAATCCTCTCACGATCCCGGTCCCCGAAGCCGGCAAGAAATATTTCGGGCTGAGCCGGAACGCCTCTTACGCTGCCGCGGCCCGCGGCGAGATCCCGACGATTAGGATTGGTAAACTGCTGCGGGTGCCTGTTCGCGCACTCGATCGGATGCTCGAACAGTCGAACACGTCGGAGAGTGCGACCTAACATGCACTCTCACATGAAAAACCCCGCAACGCTGACGACGTGCGGGGCTCCGAACGATGATCTGGCTGGCTGCTTGATCGCCTCGGAAAGTACGAAATCACTCCGGCTTTTTCAAGCCCGCGGGCTGGCGCGTCGCTGCGCTATCAGCGTCGCAATGGCCGCGATCCTCGCGCCGCTTCTGTATGGGGAGACCGTGCAGTGAGCGAGTTAGGCTTCTTTGCAGTCGATCGCGGCATCTGGGATCACCCCATGTTCGCCAGCCGAGATGCGTTCAGCAAAGCGCGAAGCATGGATGTGGATGATCTCGGAAGCCGCGTGCAAACCGCATCGCCGGAGTCATGGTCGACCTCGCCCGAGGCCAGCTCGCACACTCGCTTCGCCATCTCGCGGATTGCTGGGGCTGGTCGGTGAAGCGCGTAAGAGGGTTTCTGAGGGCACTCGAAGAAGACGCGATGATTGCCACGGCAACGGACCCAGGCGTAACCGTCATAACGATTTGCAAATACAACGAATATCAGCGCGTTAGCCGGCCAAAGGGCACAGATGCGGACACACAGGGGGATACAGCACCGCATACACCCGCGCTTACAGCAAGGGCACACGAAGGGCACAATAAAGGAGACAGGGAAGACAAGGAAATAATATCTCCCTCACTACGTTCGGGAGATAGCGCGCCCGCGAAACGGGCGCCGCGCACGCGGGCCAGGACCCAGCTTGCCGACCTTTGGCAGATCGACGAGCAGGATCTCGAGTACGCCAGCAGTCGGGGCTTTGACGGGACGAAAATCCGCGAGATGGCCAATGCTTTCAGCAACCACCACCGCAGCAAGGGATCACTCATGGCCGACTGGCATGCGGCGTGGCGAACCTGGGTCGAAAACGAGATCAAGTTCAGTAAGGAAAGATCGGCGAATGGGCGACGAACCGTACACGACGCAGCGCGCGACCTCCACGAAAACCTCCTCGACCGGATCGCGGCATTCGACGAGCCCGCACCACGCGGCCTACGCCATGGAACGGGCCAGGATGTTGTTCGGTTGCTACCGGCGAGGGGACGCGAATGACCCGGAGACCTACGTTGCGGCTATCTCGGCGGTGCTTGCCAGCTACGAGCCCGAGATCGTCCGAGAGGTGACGGACCCTCGCACCGGCATCATGACGAGCGAAAAATACATATCGTTCATGCCGAACGCCGGTGAGCTCAAGGTCTACTGCGAGTCCATTGCGGCGCGTCGTGAGCGCTTCAATCGGATGGCCTCGCTGCCGCCGCCGGCGCCGCGTTTGCCGCCTCCACCGCCCCAGCAAGGCGAACGGGCGAAGGTCTTCGTGCCTGACGACCATCCTCGCTATGCCGGGCTCGTGGAATGGTCTCAAAATGCGGAGCCGAAGTGGTGGCATTTCGGCAGGTCGAGTGATGGCAGGAGCGGCATCTGGATTCCACATGGGGTGTGGGACCGCGATCCTGCTTTCTGCCGAAGCATTGGCTCTGGCGTCGCAAACCTCATTGGTTCTCTCGCGGAGGCGGCGGGGTGAGCAGCATGACCAAGAGTGATGCCTTACGACGGGCATCTTGGAAGTCGGATCCCGCGCCAGGAACCAGGTGTCCCCGTTGCTGCTTTCATACAAGACTCGCTCCGTCATGGAGATGTGAGCGGACGCACGACGTTCCGTTCCTCTCTGGGGTCGGCATAAGCAAACTTTATGCGGCGATCTTGTCTTCCTTGTCGGTGACCGACGACTTCACCCGCGAGCGCGCCGGATGCCATGCCGAGGGCGGCAACGATCTGCAGAATGGCTCGTCTCCTCGCTCGCCGGGCCACCACGTCGACGGCGGATCGCTAGCGGAAATCTTGTTCGGCCGCAGCGCCACGAGATGACTGCGCTTGTAGGGATAGCCGCGCGCTCCTCCGAACACAGGTTGCAGCGCATGGACCGCTCCAACTCGTGGATGGGTGTCGACTTGCGCCGGCGGACGATGTCGAGCGCGACTGTCTGATGGGTACTGCAGCCGAGGCATTTGACCTCTAGGCACAGATAGCCCTCATTGAGCGCGTCCCCGAGCGTAGGGGAGGGCTGGGCAGGGCCCCGGAAAGCCAGCATGCGCTTGTTCCATGCCTCACAAGCTAGCTTGTCGGCCTGCCTGCGGGCCTCGGCCGCGCGCTCGGCTGAGGCGCGTACAGAGGCGCCCTAGATGCTCTCTCGAGACTTCGTACCCATCCCCGAACATTGCGCGCGGCCGTCACTAGAGCAAGCCGCTAGGGTGGATTGACGTGGAAAGAGGCCCACGAAACCCGGGAAGTCGTTCTCTCGTTACCTCGCACGGAACGTGGGCTTGGCGAGCGAAATAAGCCCAACTGAGGCGGGTCGTTACATCGTCAGCTTGTGCACTTCGCCAGGCTTGAGGTTTTGCAGCTCTTTCAACTGCTGGCGCGTCAGCCGTCCAGTCGCTAACTCCACCGTCCAGCCTTCTGGAACCGCCGTCAGAACCAAGGTAAGCGCTTGGCTCGGTTTAGCTGCGGCGACCCAAAGTTGCCTGCTTGGGCGGATCGCCGTGTCGTCCGTGGTTACTTCAACGATCGTAAATTCGTTGCCGAATGACTCAGCCATGACCGTCTTAATGCCGCGGCCGCCCGCTTGGTTCAAAACCAAATTAGGACAACGACAAAGCTAACCGACCTGGCGCCAAGAAGGCCGTCCGGGAGGCGGACCGTGCAGAGCCACCCCGCCAGCTATCGTGTGGATAGCTGGACGTCCCTGGCTTCCGCGAAGCTGGTGGCGGCGCCTCCAAGCTGGCCTTGGCGCTCATCCATCAGTTTCCGCTACGCCTGTGAGGACGAGATTTAGCCATGACCGACCTACCATAACCCGCCGCGACGACAATCACCGGCCTGAAAATGCTGGTACATCCACCGTGGCGATGTGCATGTCGGGACGATCAATATCCGCGTCGGCGTTCCGCTAGCCGGGACGTGTCACGGCAGCGCGGCAGTGGCTTCGATCAGACGGCGAGCCATAGAGCCATCGCAACCAGCACCACAACAAGCAAAGCATATTCGAGTTTGTGGTTGTAGGAACTGAGGGATCTCCTGTTCGATATCATGTCAATTCTCCTTGGCTGAATTCCTAGCGGAGCGTACACGAAGCGCTGGACCGCGGAGTCGACCCGTTAGAAGGTCTACTACGTCGGCTACCACGTAGCGGTTGGGCATGATCCCGCGGCTTCCATCCGGGGCTTGAGCACTGGAAATTATGTCGGAGCCCGCATTCCTGGCGAAGTCAGCCACTTGTTGACTTGAGCGGCAGCATCCATCTGGCCCGCTTTCCGCAGAAGCTCGTCGCGGCGAATGCTAAGGGGCATGCCTTCAGCCTGTTTGCGCAAGCTGATCGCCTCTTGCGTCAGGCGGAACTCGAATGTGGATGATGACAGCTCGAAACGTTGCCGAAGCGGCATACCGGTGTTCCCTGTTCGATTGGGCGGGAGCGCAACCGGCGTTCTCATCACCGATAGAAGCCATGGGCCGGGCGGTGATGTAAGCAACTAGACTCCCATTTCATCCGGGAGTCGACATAATTCGCGTCAGGCGCTTCGAATGGTCACATCGGACATCGAAGCAAGTAAAACAGGGCGCTATTGCCCTCGATCTGAGCCGTTTCCCGCGAAGTCTCCTGGCCGCTCATCAGCAGCATGTCGTCTTCCCAGACCTGCCACTCCCACTTCTGTGGGAGAACAGCGATCAGCCCCACGTCAAGCATGCGCGTCGCGGGAAATTTGGCATACGCCTATATGCGCTCCTGACCGTCAACATTCCAGTGGTCAATAGCAGCCTTCTGGTTGCCACGCTCCCCCGTCGGCGCCGTTCCGTCTCTTTCCGCCACGACCCTCCCGAACCTATGAGGCTGGTCGCGCGTTGATGCTTGCGAGTTTGCGACGCTCGTCATCCGACAACTGCCAGACCTTGCACTGATCGCAAAGCTGCCTAAAAACTTCATACAGCTTGCTTCGCGCAACTTCGACGACTTCGGTGTCGTCAAATTCGCGGGAGTTCAGGAAGACCGGTAGTGAAAAACTGGTCTGATCGCTCTCGAACTGAAACGCTAAGCGAAGGTCCTCACCCCGTTCGTTAGGCGAAATTATCTCAATGCGCGCGATCTTGATCTTGAACCCGCCCATCGCGTCACCTCGCTGGAGTCCCCTGAATACCGTTCCGGCAGCGCGAATCCGACACCTCATGTTTCCCCGCCTGCGAGCTTGCCGGCCTACCCTCGCGCCTCCGCCGCAGCACCTCTGAGGCGCGTACAGAGGCGCCGTAGATGCTCTCTCGGGACTTCGTACCCATGCTGGAGCATCGCGCGCGGGCGTCGCCAGAGCAAGCCGCTAGGGCTTGTGGATTGACATGGAAATTGTCGGACGAGTGTGCACCGGGCCGAGCTTCCTAGGCTCGCCGAGCTACCGTCCAGTCTATACCCTGGTGCATCTTGCCTCGGTGATGCAGCTTTCTTCTGTCCTCAAGAGCTTTCACACTTGCCTTGCGGCCCGGTCGTGGTTTGCGGCTGCTTATAGGATAAGAGATGCCATGTTTGGCCCGATACGATCTGAGGGCTTCCGCCGCATTTTCTTGCGTACGTCGGTAGTTTGCGCGATGGCAAATTCGGCATCGCTGAACCAGCCTCCTGCCGTTCGTCACCATGACCACGTTCTCGCCTTCCAGTGGATGGCCGTGCTTACAATGAGTTTGTTTCGGCATGCGGTGGGCTCCTATTTCTGAAGCCCCAAGCCCGCACGAATAGCCGCGCCTGAGTCGCGGCAAAGTAGTGGCGGATGGTGCGAGAACTACAGGGAAATCAGGCCTGCCGCAGCTCGTCCCGGATCATATCGCGATGGGCGATGTGCGTGGCCCGCAGCGCGCGGTAGGTGGTCAGAACGTCTTGAGCCAACGAGGTTGGATGGCCAGCGCGCAACAGTTCGTCAATTATCTCAACTTGACGGCTGATGTGCCGATCGCTCAGAGCAACGTGCCGATCTGCCTCAGCCAAATGTTCCAGGACAGGGCGGCGCTCCATGGCAACTCCTCTGTTTACGGCTGATGTGCTCTTACCGGCCCAACCAACAGACGATATTTCGGAACGAAGAGGGTGTTGAAGCTCTCGATGACCTCGCCGCAAACGATGCAGGCAAAGGTGCCCATTTCCGGAGCCTCAGATAAAACAAGCCGGCGTCCGTACAGCGCGCCGCATCGGCAGGTCCGCGTTTTGTCGTCCATGGGCTCCTCCCGCCCTGCCAGCAAGAGCAGCATACCACGGAAAAGCGCAAAAGCGTCCCCCGAAAAGGGGAGTGGATTTTTAACCATCAGTGGTGAGGTATCCGGTGGGTGTGAGAGCCCGGACCAGTGATATCGGCCGCATTTCCCTCCAAGGAATTGCCCTGTCGTCTGCAAACGGCGGGCAGCGGCTGACCGAGCCTTTTGGGCTCAACGGACGCGCTTGGCGGCGCGGTACCGACCGGACCTTTATGGCCGGGGCGTGCCGTTCTATCCAGAGGGGAAACCCTTAAAATCGGCGCAGCTGTCTCACTGGCAGGCTCTCACCCCCCGGCTGCTCCGTCCGTCACGGGGCGCGGCTGGTGCCGCTTTCGGGTTCGTCGATCAGACGCCCGCTGGCCCTTGCGAGACATCGATCACATGGCGCTCGCTGCCAACGGTGATGACGACGGTGTAGGTCTTCGGTCCGCCGCCCTGGTCGGTCGGCGGTGCCAAGTGTAGCTGGCCGCCGTACCATTCACCCGACATCAGAGTACTGTCCTTGATGACGGCTTGTTCCAGCGCAGCCATATTGCGCTGGCCGGTTTCGATCGTGGCTTCGATCATCGCCTCATTCTGTGCTGCAGCGTTTTCCCGGGCGATTGCTGCAGCGGTCGGACTGTAGAAAGTGCCGGTGCGACCGGAGGGCGTCCTGTAGTGACCATGGCCAGCCTGTGAGGCGCTATACGCATTACCGGCGGCCGCAAGACCGGTGAAGATAGCGGCCGCTACTTGGCGGTTCTTCTCCTCCTGGACCAGCATCTCGTAGGTGACGACCTGCATGCCGAAATCCTGTCCGCCAACATGCTGGACGGCCTCGACCTGGGCCACGCGGAAGTCGACGGGCTGACGTCCGAGATTGTTGATGCCGACCACAAATACAGGTCGCCCGTTGGCCTGAAGCTGCCGCGCCGCTGGACGGACCAGCACCAGCGAATTCTTCTGCCGCGACACGAGCGCGGGCTGGCCGTCGCGCATCAAGGCCTGCTGGTTCGACGTCTTGAATGAAACAGTTTCGCCGGCCGAGACACAACCCGCCAGCGTGGCGCACAACGCCACGATCGATAATTTACGCATTGGAATTCCCCCAAACCTGCCATACCCAAAGCCCAACCGGCGCGCGAGATCAAGAGAGCGGTGGTCTTTATGGCGTGGAGTAATGCGCGTAAGCCTCGCTAAGGAGCTTGCGCAGTTCGTCTCAGGCTGGGAGCCGAAGATCAAGGACGGTCTGGCGACCGCCGCGCAGGGAAGGCGAGATCAAAAAAACTGTGCGAAAACTGCAAAGGCCGCGCACGTCGAAACGAGAGCGCAGCACGATCGGCCCGGAATGCCCCCGGGGAGGCCTGGCCTTAGCCTAGTTCAGCGCGAAGGCCAGCAGGCTCGAGCACAGCAGCACGAAGCTTGCTGCTGTGAGCGTCAGGAATCCGTCGGAGACCAAGTCGTGTTTGCGCATGATGCACCTGCTACACTCCGATGCTCGTCCGAATCTATTAAAGCTTTACGAACATGCCTTTCGGGAAAGAGGTGATGCGTCTTTCCATTTCGCGTTGGGCTTTACGCCCGGGTGCGAAAACCCTCATAGGCATGGGCCAGAAAGATCCCCGCGCTCACCAGGCCCATCACCGCCGTAACCGTCTCGATCATTTCAGAACTTCCTTTGCGCCCCCTGCGCACGAGGGAGAGAACGACTGCAGCCTTGCACAGTCAAAAGAATCCTGCCGGCAACGCTGCGATCGGCCGTGAAGTGATGATTTGCTGCAACAGATGTGTGAAAGCGGGACAGCTTTGCCCGTAGAATGCCGGGGAGGGCGCAACCGAGAATTTACCATGGTTCGGCTCTCCCCATTTCCGCCGTGTTCCGGTTGCGATATCCTCACGTTCTGATGCGGAAGGTGGGCCGCATCGTGGGGATCAGTGACGCGAAGAGGCCTCGCAAGTGGGCACGCGTCCGGTAGCGTGGTAGTTGGGGTCGATGGGGAAGCGGCAATATCCGATTCGAGCGATGGCGCGGGGGGTGGCTGCGGTCGCGACTTGCCTGGTGCTCGCCAACTGCGCCTCCTCGAACAAGTTCGCGAGCCGCGTCGATCCGAAATACGGTGTTTCCGCAAGCCCGCGCGTGGTCGCCTTCGGCGACCCGGTACCGAAGGGCGGCGGGACCTATCGGGTCGGCAAGCCCTACATGGTGGCCGGGCGCATGTATGTGCCGGAGGAAGACGCCAACTACCGCGCGGAGGGGATGGCCTCCTGGTATGGCGATGATTTCCACGGTCGGCTGACCGCCAATGGCGAAGTGTTCGACATGGCCTCGCTGACCGCCGCTCATCCGACGCTGCCCATGCCCTCCTATGCGCGGGTGACGAATTTGCGGAACGGCAAGTCGCTGATCGTGCGCGTCAACGACCGCGGCCCCTATCACGGCAACCGCCTCATCGACGTCTCGAACAAAGCCGCCGAACTGCTTGAATTCAAAGGTCATGGCGTCGCCCGCGTCCGCGTCGAATATGTCGGACGGGCGCCGCTGGAGGGCTCCGACGACCGCCAGTTGTTGGCGACGCTGCGCAGCGGCGTGCCGGCGCCGTCGCCGTCCACGGTCCGGATCGCCTCGGCTAGGCCGTTCGTGCCTGACATGTCGTCCTCGGCTGGCCACATCCGGGGCGAGGTTCCGCTGCCGGAGGGGCGGCCCTATTCGCTGGGCAATACGTCGGCCGATTACGCCTCGACCAATGCGACCTCGGAAATGTCTGCCTCCAGCCGTGGGCGCGGGCGGGGCACCGCGAATCTGCGGCAGGTGTCATATGACGCCAATGGCAGCTCTGCGAGCGATGCCGGCTCGGCCTATGTCCCGATCGATCCGCGCGGTCCGGCGGAAGTGCTGAGCGGTCGCGGGCTGTACTAAAATCAACAGCTTCACGCGCTTATCTTAAGAAACCCGATCAGCGTCGGCTGCAGCCTCGAGCCCTTCAGGCGTACGCGTTTCCGCCGTCTTTGCCGGATTTGCTTCAAGGAACCGACGCGGCTTACGCGATAGGATCATTTTCACTGCGGGAGTGCGCGCCGGCTACGGCCTTGCGGCCAAAACCTCAGTTGTTTGCGGTACTTCCAACTGGTAGAAGGCCCCCGTTTCAGGACATCGCCGATGATCGCTGCTTCTCGATCCGCTTTCCCGGCGCGCCGGCCCTGGTGTTCACCTTGGCGCGCGCTGACGGCGGCTGCGGTCGCGCTTGCGATCGGCTTCGGCACCGCGGTCTATGCCGCCAACAACAGCGTGCAGGGCGCCAAGAAGGAGGAGGGCGGCTTTGACGGCGATGCGCCGACCGCGATCCTCATCGAGGCGTCCTCGGGCAGCGTGCTTTTCGAGAAGAACGCCGACGAGCTCCGCGCGCCCTCCAGCATGATGAAGCTGATGACGGCGGAAGTCGTCTTCAACGCCCTCAAGAACGGCCACATCAAGCTGACCGACGAATACAAGATAAGCGAATACGCTTGGCGACGGGGCGGAGCGCCCTCCGGCAGCTCGACGATGTTCGCCGCCATCCACAGCAAGGTCTCGGTCGACGACCTCCTGCACGGGGCGATCATCCAGAGCGGCAATGACTCCTGCATCGCGCTCGCCGAAGGCATCGCCGGCACCGAGCGCGAGTTTGCGGCCGACTTCATGACCAAGCGCGCCCGGGAGCTGGGGCTGACCAAATCGACCTTCGCCAATTCCAACGGCCTGCCTGACCCCGGCAACAAGATGACCGTCCGCGAGCTGGCGAAGCTCGCGCGCCATATCATCCTGACCTATCCCGACATGTACAAGCTGTTCGGCGAGAAGGAATTCACCTGGAACAAGATCCGTCAGCTCAACCGCAATCCGCTGTTGAACTCGCTGAGCGGCGCCGATGGCCTGAAGACCGGCTACACCAAGGAGGGCGGCTACGGCATGGTCGGCTCGGCCGTGCAGAACGACACGCGGCTGATCGTGGTGGTCAACGGGCTGGAGGACGCCGATGACCGCGCAAGCGAAGCCAAGAAGATGCTGGAATGGGGCTTCCGCAGCTTCGAGACCCGCACGCTGATCGCCGCCAACCAGACCATCGGCTACGCACGGGTGTTCGGCGGGGAAAGCCGCTCGGTGAAGCTGACGAGCCCCGAACCGATCAAGGTGATGGTGTCGAAGAACGGCAATGAGAAGCTGCTCGCGCGCGTGGTCTATAACGGCCCGGTGCGGGCGCCGATCCAGGCCGGACAACAGATCGGCGTCGTCAGGGTCTGGCGGAGCGGCAATCTTGCCGTGGAAACGCCCGTCTACGCGGCGGACGCGATCGGCACGGGATCGACCGTGCGCCGGGCGCTCGACGGCGCCCAGGAGCTGGTCATCGGCATGTTCCGCGCCGGCGTCGAGAAGCTCTGACATGGCAAAGGCGAGGGCCAAACGACCATCCTTGCGCGGGCGTTTCATCACGTTCGAAGGCGGCGAGGGGTCCGGAAAATCCACCCAGATCAAGCGGCTCGCCGAGCGGCTGAACGGGACCAAGCTGCGCACCATCGTCACCCGCGAGCCCGGCGGCTCGCCGGGCGCCGAGATCATCCGCCATCTGCTGCTGTCGGGCATGGGCAAGCTGCTCGGGCCCGACGCCGAGACGCTGCTGTTCGCGGCCGCGCGCGATGATCACGTCCGCACCGTGATCCGGCCAGCGCTGAATCAGGGCATCTGGGTGCTCTGCGACCGCTTTTTCGATTCGACGCGCGTCTATCAGGGCCGGCTCGGACAGGTGCCGCCCGGCCTCGTCAGCGCCATGCAGCGCGTCACTATCGGCGACCTCAAGCCGGATCTCACCTTCATCCTCGACGTGCCCGTGGAAGTCGGCCTGAAGCGGGCGGCGGCACGGCGCGGCAGCGCGGCGCCCGACCGCTTCGAGTCCGAGGACGTCCAGTTCCATCAGGATTTGCGCGAGGCGTACCGGCAGCTCGCGGTCGAAGACCCGCAGCGCTGCGTGCTGATCGATGCCGATGCCGACGCCGATGCGGTCGCCGAGCGCATCTGGCATGCGTTGCGCGAGCGCCTCCTCACAGCAATTCCGGCGGCGAGCCACGCATGAGCGCGCGCAAGGTCGAACAGGAGATCGCGGTCCGGCATCCGCGCGAGACGCCCGATTTCTTCGGGCATCGCGAGGCGGAGACCGCGCTGCTCGCGGCCTATCGCTCGGGCCGCATTCCGCACGCCTGGCTGATCGGCGGCACGGCCGGCATCGGGAAGGCGACGCTGGCCTATCGCATGGCGCGCTTCGTGCTGGCGCACCGCGATCCGCTCGCGCCTTCCGTGCAGCAGGCGGAGACGCTGGCGGTCGATCCGCAGGATCCGGTGGCACGGCAGGTCGCGGCGGGTGCTCATGGCGGGCTGTTGGTGCTGGAGCGCGGGCTCAACGACCGCGGCGTGCTGCGGACGGTGATCACGGTCGACGAGACCCGCGAAACCATCTCGTTCTTCGGCTCGACGGCTGCGGTCGAGGGCTGGCGCGTTTGCATCGTTGATACCGTCGACGAGCTCAATCCGAATGCGGCCAATGCGCTCCTGAAGATTCTCGAGGAGCCGCCGCAGCAATCGCTGTTCCTTTTGGTCAGCCACGCGCCGTCGCGGGTGCTGCCGACGATCCTGTCCCGCTGCCGTAAATTGCTGCTCAGGCCGCTTGATACCGATGACGTCATCCGCGCCGCTTCCGCGGCCGCCGAAATGGCACCCGACGATCCGGCGCTGATCGAGGCCGCCGCAGCGGCGGAGGGGAGCGTGGCGCGGGCGCTGAACCTTCTCGGCGGCGACGCGCTGAAGCTGCAGCAGAAGACCGCAGCGCTGCTTGCGACATTGCCGCAGGTCGATCCGCGCGAACTGCATGCGCTCGCGGATTCGCTGGGCCTCAGCGATCGCGTGGCGCTCGCGGCCTTCATCGAGGGCGTCGAACGCTGGATCAGCGACAGACTGCGCACGGGCGATCCCAACGCCAATTTGCCGCGCCTTGCACGGCTGGCGGAGGTATGGGAAAAGATCGTCCTCGCCGCGCGCGACACTGAAGCATACAATCTGGAACGCAAACCGCTGGTGTTCTCGGTGTTTTCGATGCTCGCGGAAGCCGTGCGGTAATCCGCCGTTTCACCAATCCCGATCATTTTCACTTGAACTGCACCTTGAGGAATTCGTTGTGGCTCGGAAAGCTTCGAAGAAGAAAAAGACGAAGAAGGCAGCACGTCGCGCCGCCGAGGCCGCGGTGAAAACGCGCACGAAAAAGAAGACGGCGACTACGAAGAAGGCGAAAAAGACCGCCAAGCCGGCCGTGAAGAAAGCTGCCAAGAAGAAAACCGCCGTCAAGAAAGCCGCGGGCAAGAAGGCAACTGCCAAGAAGGCAACGACCAAGAAGGCAACGACCAAGAAGACGCCTGCCAAGACCAAGAAGCCCGCGAAAAGATCGGCAAAGAAAGCCACGAAGAAGACCGCGACAGAAAAGCCGGTTCCTGCTCCGGAGCAGGCCAGCACACCCGCGCCCGCGCCGGTGGCGAAGAAGGCGCCGAAGCCAAAGCCGAAGCAACCCGATCCCGCCGCCAACCCCGCGCCTGCGACCGATCGCGGCAACATGTTCTACATCACGACCGCGATCGCCTATCCCAATGGCCAGCCGCATATCGGCCACGCCTATGAGGCGATCGCGACCGATGCGCTGGCGCGCTTCCAGCGGCTCGACGGCAAGGACGTGTTCTTCCTGACCGGCACCGACGAGCACGGCCAGAAGATGATCCAGACCGCGCAAGGCGAGGGACTGACGCCGCACGAACTCGCGACCCGCAACGCCGCCCGCTTCAAGGAAATGGACGAGCGGCTGAACGTCTCGTTCGACCGTTTCATCCGCACCTCCGAACCGGCGCACCACCGTTCGGTGCAGGCGATCTGGGATCGCATGCTGGCGAATGGCGACATCTATCTCGACAGCTATTCCGGCTGGTACTCGGTGCGCGACGAGGCCTATTACGCCGAGGACGAGACCGTCGTCGGCGAGGACAATGTCCGCCGCGGACCGCAGGGCACGCCGGTCGAGTGGGTCGAGGAGAAGAGCTACTTCTTCAAGCTCTCCGCGTACGAGGACAGACTGCTTCATCTCTACGAGAGCCAGCCCGATTTCATCGGGCCGGACTCGCGTCGCAACGAAGTCATGAGCTTCGTCAGGAGCGGGCTGAGGGATCTCTCGATCTCGCGCACGACGTTCGACTGGGGCGTCAAGGTGCCCAATGATCCCGAGCATGTGATGTATGTCTGGGTCGACGCGCTCACCAACTACATCACCGGCGTCGGCTATCCCGACCAGAACGATACAAACTGGCGCTATTGGCCGGCGGATGTGCACATCATCGGCAAGGACATCATCCGCTTCCACGCGGTGTATTGGCCCGCTTTCCTGATGTCGGCCGGCATCCCCGTGCAGAAGCGCGTCTATGCCCATGGCTTCCTGTTCAGCAGGGGCGAGAAGATGTCGAAGTCGGTCGGCAATGTCGTCGATCCCTTCAACCTCGCGGACCAGTATGGCGTCGATCAGATGCGCTATTTCTTCCTGCGCGAGGTGCCATTCGGGCAGGACGGCAATTACAGCCACGAGGCCATCGTCGCGCGCATCAATGCCGACCTTGCTAACGATCTCGGCAATTTGGCGCAGCGCTCGCTGTCGATGATCGCCAAGCAGCTCGACGGCGTGCTGCCGGAGCCCGGCGAGTTCTCGGACAATGACAAGGCGATCCTGGCGCAGGCAGATAACATGCTGGAGGCGTCGCGAAATGCGATGGCGACCCAGCAGATCCACCAATGGCTGAACACGGTGTGGGCCGTGGTGGCCGAAGCCAACCGCTACTTCGCGGGCGAAGCGCCATGGGCGCTGGCCAAGACCGATCCTATCAGGCAGAAGACGGTGCTGTATGTGACCGCGGAGGTCGTGCGCCAGATCGCGATCCTGACGCAGCCTGTGATGCCGGAAGCCTCGGCCAAGCTGCTCGACAGTCTGGGCATTCCCAGGGACGATCATAAGTTGCGCCAATTCGCGGCCTTTGGCGAGCGGCTCAAGCCGGGCGTCCAATTGCCGCCGCCGGTCGGCGTGTTCCCTCGCTATGTCGAACCAAAGACCGATTGAGCGGTTGGAAGGACATGCTGGTCGACAGCCATTGCCACCTGGATTTTCCTGACTTTACTGAGGATCTCGACGCCATCGTCGCGCGGGCCGAGGGCGCGGGCGTGGGGCGCATGGTCACGATCTCGACCCGGGTGCGGCGGCTCGACACGCTGCTTGCGATCGCCGAGCGTTTTCCGAACGTCTACTGCTCGGTCGGCACGCATCCGCATCAGGCCGACGAGGAAGACGGCATTGCGCCGGCCGAACTGATCGAGCTGACCAGGCATCCGAAGGTCGTGGCACTCGGCGAGGCCGGGCTCGACTACTTCTACCAGCACGGTTCGCGCGAGGCGCAGGAGCGCGGCTTCCGCGCGCATATCGCCGCTGCACGCGCCACCGGCCTGCCGCTCGTGATCCACACCCGCGAGGCGGACGAGGATTGCGGCCGCATCCTGGAAGACGAGGTGGCGAAGGGACCGTTCAAGGCGGTGCTGCATTGCTACACCGGCGGGCGTGAGCTCGCGATGAAAGCGATTTCGCTTGGCCTGTCGATCTCGTTCACGGGCATCCTGACCTTCAAGAAATCGGAGGCGTTGCGGGCGCTCGCGGCCGAGCTGCCTGATGATCGCATCATGGTCGAGACCGACTCGCCGTATCTCGCGCCCGGCAAATTCCGCGGCAAGCGCAACGAGCCTTCTTACGTGGTCGAGGTCGCCAAGGTCCTCGCCGAGACGCGCGGCGTTTCACTGGAGGAAATTTCGCGGCAGACCACCGAAAACTTCTTCCGGCTGTTCTCCAAAGTGCCGGCTCCGAAAGAGGCGGCATGACGATCACGTTGACGATTTTGGGCTGCGGCTCCTCCGCCGGCGTGCCGCGCCCGGCGCTCGGTTGGGGCGCCTGCGATCCGAACAATCCGAAGAACCGCCGCCGCCGCTGCTCGCTGCTGGTCGAGCGCAACGGCGCGCACGGCACCACGCGGATCGTGGTCGACACCTCGCCCGACCTGCGTGAGCAACTGATCGACGCCAACGTCGATCACATCGACGCGGTCTTCCTCACGCATGAGCACGCCGACCAGACCCATGGCATCGACGACCTCCGCTCGGTGGTGATGCATCAGCGCCGACGCATTCCGGTCTACTTCAACCAGTCGACCGCCAAGGACATCATGGCGCGGTTCTCCTATTGCTTCATCTCGCCCGAGGGCAGCGACTATCCGCCGATCCTGACGCGTCACGGTATCGAGGCGGGCGAGAGCCATACGACCGAGGGGAAGGGCGGTCCGGTCAAGCTTTCCGCCTTCCTGGTCCAGCACGGCAGGATTCCCGCGCTCGGCTTTCGCGTCGGCGGCGCGGCGTACACGCCAGATTTGCACGATATCCCTACGGAAAGCTGGCCGGCGCTGGAGAACCTCGATCTCTGGATCGTCGACGGATTGCGCTATGCGACGCATTCCAGCCATTTCAGCGTGGCCGATGCGCTGTCATGGATCGACCGCTTCAAGCCGAAGCGTGCCGTCATCACCAACATGCACGCCGACCTCGACTATGAGGCGTTGCGGCAAAAGCTGCCCGCCGGTGTGGTGCCGGCGTATGACGGCATGCGGCTGGTGCTGGACAAGGCGGGGTAAAAGTCCATCATCGTCATTGCGAGCGCAGCGAAGCAATCCATTCCTCCGCTTGCGCCCGTGGATAGATGGATTACTTCGCTGCGCTCGCAATGACGGCGGTGATCGCGGCTAGGTCGAGATCGCTTTCGCTGATCCGACCTGGTTGCGCAGCATGAATTTCTGGATCTTGCCGGTCGAGGTCTTCGGAATCGGGCCGAACACCACCGCCTTCGGCGTCTTGAAGCCGGACATCTGCTCGCGGCAGAAGGCGATGATCTCTGCCTCCGTCGCCTGCGCACCTTGCTTCAGCTCGACGAAGGCGCAGGGCACTTCGCCCCATTTCGGGTCGGGCTTGGCGACCACTGCCGCAAACAGCACAGCGGGGTGCTTGTAGAGGATGTCCTCGACCTCGACCGAGGAGACGTTCTCGCCGCCGGAGATGATGATGTCCTTGGAGCGGTCCTTGATGATGACGTAGCCGTGCTGATCGAGCACGCCGAGATCGCCGGTGTGGAACCAGCCGCCGGCGAAGGCTTCCTGCGTCGCCTTCTCGTTCTTCAGATAGCCCTTCATCACGATGTTGCCGCGGAACATGACTTCGCCGATGGTCTCGCCGTCGCGCGGCACGGGCTGCATCGTGGCCGGATCGAGCACGGTGACGGCCTCCTCGAGCGGGTAGGGCACGCCCTGTCGCCGTTTCATCTGAGCGCGCTGCGGGGCGGGCAATTCGTCCCAGCCGGGCTGCTCGGCGCAGACGGAGGCAGGGCCATAGACCTCGGTCAGGCCATAGACATGTGTGAGCTTGATGCCGATCCGCTCGGCGCCTTCGAGCACGGCGACCGGCGGGGCGGCGCCTGCGATCAATCCAATCACGGGCTTTGCGCGCCCGCCCTTCGGCGCGTCCGGCGCATTGATCAGCACGTTGTAGACGATCGGCGCGCCGCACATGTGGCTGACGCCGTGTTTTGCGATCAGCTCGAAGATCCTGGTGGGCTCGACCTTGCGCAGGCAGACATTGACGCCTGCGGCGGCTGCTATGGTCCAGGGAAAGCACCAGCCGTTGCAGTGGAACATGGGCAGCGTCCAGAGATAGACCGGATGCTGTCCGAGATTACCCGCGAGGATGTTGCTGACGGCGTTGAGATAGGCGCCGCGGTGATGCGTCACCACGCCCTTGGGATTACCCGTGGTCCCCGACGTATAGCTGAGCGCGATCGCTTCCCATTCGTCGTCAGGCCGACGCTCGACAAAGGCGGGATCGCCCAGCGCGAGCGCCGCTTCATATTCGATCTCGCCGATGCGCTGGCCGCCATCGAACGATGCATCATCGACGTCGATGACGAAAGGCTTGGGACCTTTCATCTGCGCCAGCGCGTCGGCGATGACGCCGGCGAATTCGGGATCGACCAGGATGATCCTTGCGCCGCCATGATCGAGTTGGAACGCGATCGACGGCGCGTCGAGCCGGATGTTCAACGTGTTCAAGACCGCGCCGGTCATCGGCACCGCGAAATGCAGTTCGTTCATCGCAGGGATGTTCGGCAGCATCGCCGCAACGGTATCGCCAACCCCGATGCCGCGGCTGGCGAGATAGGACGCGAAGCGCCGGCAGCGATCGTAAGTCTCGGCCCAGGTGAAGCTACGGCCTTCATAGACGGTGCTGACATGGTCGGGATAGATGGCGGCCGAACGCGCCAGGAAGCTGAGCGGCGTCAGCGGCACGTAGTTGGCGGGCGTCTTGTCCAATCCGATATTGTACTGGTTCTGGGCTGCGCTCATGGCTGGATCCCATTAAAGATTAAAGTCTCACAAGAACCCGATGGAAATCCACGGGAAGATCGCGACGATGATCAGTCCAACCATCAGCGCCAGAAGATAGCCCCAGATCGGTCTGATGCCTTCCGCCGGATCGACGCGCCCGATGGCGCAGGCCGCATAATAGCCGACGCCGAAGGGCGGTGCGAACAATCCGATGCCCATCGCCAGGATGATGATCATGGCATAGTGCACCTCGTGGACGCCGACGGCACGCGCAATCGGGAACAACAATGGCCCGAACAGCACGATCGCCGGTATCCCCTCGAGCACGCTGCCGAGGATCACGAATGCCAGGATCGACACCGCGATGAAGCTTGCCGAGCCGCCGGGGAGCCCGGTCATGGCCGCGGCGAGCGCCCGGGAGAAGCCGGACTGGGTGAGCCCCCAGGCCATCCCGGTTGCCGTGCCGATGATCAGGAGGATCGCACCCGACAGGCAAGCCGTCTCGACCAGCATTGGCACGAGTCGCCGCCAGTCGAAATTGCGGTAGATCAAAAGGCCATAGATGAAGAAGCCGACGATAAAGGCGTAGACGATGCCGATCGTAGAGACTTCCGTTGCGGTGGCGATGCCCTCGATGACGGCGTAGCGGATCACGAAAGGCAGGGCCAGCGCCGGCAGGGCGATGATGAGTGTCCGCCCAATCTCGGCGCCGCTCGCCCTCTTCACGTGCCGCAAGTCCTCCTTGCGGTAGCGCCACCAGACCAGCACCGACAGCGTGATCGCCAGCACCACGCCAGGCAGCAGGCCGCCGGTGAACAGTGCGGCGATCGAAACGCCGGTGACCGAGCCGATGGTGATCAGCACGAGGCTCGGCGGGATGGTTTCGGTCTGCGCGCCGGTGGCGGAGAGCAGGGCGACGAGATCGCCGGGACGGGCGCCGCGCGCCTTCATCTCCGGAAACAGCACCGGCGCGACGGCGGCCATGTCGGCGGCCTTGGAGCCGGAAATGCCGGAGACCAGATACATCGCGCCGACCAGCACGTAATGCAGTCCGCCACGGACATGACCGAGCAGGCTCGCCAGGAAGGCGACCATCGCCCGCGCCATGCCGGTCATCTCGATCAGAAGCCCCAGGAAGACGAACAGCGGCACTGATAACAGGATCAGATGGCTCATGCCCTCGTCCATGCGGCCAACCAGCACCATCAGCGGCGTGCCGGTGGTCAGCGCCAGATAGCCGTAGGTCGCAAGCCCGAACGCGAACGCGATCGGCACGCCGGCGAAGACCGAAAAGCCGGTGACGCCGACAAAGAAGATGATGAGATTGAGGTTGCCGAGCGGTCGCAAGACGCCCTTGAGCAGCCAGAATACGGCAATCACCGCCGCTACCGATGCGATTGCGGCCAGCACCGTCCGCACATTGGCCGCGCGGGCGAGCCGCAGCAGCGCGAACAGCGCCATCAGGCCGATCCCGGTCGGCAGCGCCGCCGCCCGCCAGCTATTGAGGATCTGCAGCGCCGGCGTCGTGATGTAGCTTTCCTCGTAAGCGTATTCGTAGGCCGGCCAGGCGATCAGAAGCAGGAACGCCAGCGCCGCGGCGGTGGCGACGAGATCGAGATAGGACCGCAGCGCCGGACGCGCATTGGCGACGACGGCGGTCATCCGCATGTGCTCGGCGCGGCGGAACGCGACCGCAGCGCCCAGCATCGCCAGCCACAGGAACAGGATCGAGGCCAGTTCGTCCGACCAGATCAGCGGGCTGTGCAGCGCATAGCGAGCAACCACGCCGGCGAACAGGATCACGATCTCGGCTACGACCAATAGCGCCGCCGGGATCTCGACCAGCCGTCCGAGGGTGTGTTCGAGCGATTCCGTGAACGAACGGCGGCGAGGGGAGTGGTCCGCCTCGCCGGCCATGATCTCGCTCAGTTCGGCATGAGCCATCACGGCCCCCTGCACTAGAGATTATTGAGTTGGCGCGCTGGAGCTTACGACAGTTTGCCGACGGATTTCTCCAAAAGCTCCCAGGCCTGGTCGCCATACTTGCCCTTCCATTCGGCATAGAAGCCCGCGGCGCGGAGCTTGTCGCGGAACGGCGTGATGCCCGGCTGGTTGAAGATGAGGCCCTTGCCGGCCAGTTCCTGCTGCAGGCTGGCATTCAGCTTGGCGACGTCGGCACGCTCGTTGACGGCCGCCGCATTGACGTTCTTGGCGACGATGGTCCTGACGTCCTCGGGTAGCTTCTCCCAGGCACGGCGGTTGGCGAGGAACCAGAAGCCGTCCCACATGTGGTTGGTCAGCGAGCAGTACTTCTGCACCTCGTACAGCTTGGCGGTCGAGATGATCGCCAGCGGGTTCTCCTGACCCTCGACGATCTTGGTCTGCAGCGCCGAATAGACCTCGCTGAAATTGATCGAGGCGGGGGCGGCGTCGAACGCCTTGAACATCGAGGTCCACAAAGGCGAGACCGGCACGCGGATCTTGAAGCCTTTATAATCCTCCGGACCGTTGATCGGCTTGGTCGACGACGTGGTCTGGCGGAACCCGTTGTCCCAGATCTTTTCCATCACCTCGAGCCCGGCCTTCTTGATCTCGCCGCGGACATAGGCGCCCAGCCCGCCATCCATGGCCTTCCAGACCGTGTCATAGTCCGGGAACGCGAACCCGATGCCGTTGATGGATGCCGCCGGCACCAGCGTCGACAGAATCAGGCCGGACAGCGTGAAAAACTCGACGCCGCCGGAACGGATCTGGCTCAGCACGTCGGTATCGGAACCGAGCTGGTTGTTGGGGAAGACTTGCAGGTCGAAGCGGCCATTGGTCTCGGTCTTGATCGCCGCCGCCATCTCGCGGGCGCGGACGTTCATGGGATGGCTGTCCGGGAGATTGTTGGCGTATTTGTAGGTGAACTCGGCGGCTTGCGCGCGGGCCACCAATGGCGCGCCAAGGCCGCCCAAAACGGCCGAGGCAGCCGATGCCTTCAGTAGCGCGCGTCGTGAAAAGCTCATCTTGGTTTGCTCCCTTTATGAGGCTTGTTGTTGTCCGTGCCGCGGGTCGGCAAGCGATCTCGCTGGCGCTTATTGCAGCGTCTGGAGCCGGCGGCAATATAGGCTTTCACACAGGGCGGCGGACGGCTGGATGCTCACATGCGGACTGGCCAATGCGGTCGCTCCGGATTGCCTGACGGGAAGCTGGCGCTGACGCGCCAGATTGGCGTTTCTATCAGGAAATTCGCCTAAATCTTTGATCCGATTGTATATAAATATATTCCATAATATACCTTATGCGAATTTGGTATAGGCCATAGCCTCGAGCCGTTGTTGTAGCGCTCTCCCGATTGTCTGCGGTCCGTTCACGCGAGTCCTGCACGCCCTCCCTGCTATTGCTCCCGCGCTGGCGATCGGCCCGGGAATTCCAGATCGTACTGAGCTGCCCGATCACTGAGGCCGACAGCATTGCGGCGTCTAGCCGACCGAGCGAGATTGTCTCTTCACAAATGGGAGGTCTCGCTATGCCGAGGAAAGAGATTCTCGACCAAATCCAGAAGTACACCCACCCGTTCCGCGTCGCTAACGGCAAGCGCTTTCAATTGAAGGATTTCGCCCCCGGCGATACGCGCGGCCTGAAGATGGACAAGGGTGAAGCTGCCGGCCTCCTTCAACGCGGCACTCAGTGGCTGGCGGAAGAACAGGACATGCTGTATGCGCAGGATCGCTGGTCGCTGCTGCTCGTCTTCCAGGCCATGGATGCCGCTGGCAAGGACAGCACGATCAAACACGTCATGTCGGGGGTCAATCCGCAAGGCTGTCAGGTCTACTCGTTCAAGCAGCCTTCGCAGGAAGAGCTCGACCACGACTTCATGTGGCGCTACGTCAAGCGTCTGCCTGAGCGCGGGCGGATCGGCATATTCAATCGCTCCTATTACGAGGAAGTTCTCATTGTGCGCGTGCACGAGGATATCCTGGAGCGGCAGAAATTGCCTCCGCGGTTCATGAGCAAGCGGATCTGGGACGAACGGCTCGCCGACATCGCGCATTTCGAGGACTACCTGACGCGGCAGGGCGTGGTCATCCTCAAGTTTTTCCTGAACGTTTCGCGCGAAGAGCAGAAAAAACGCTTCATGAAGCGCCTCGACGAGCCGGAGAAGAACTGGAAGTTCTCCCCTTCGGATATCCACGAGCGCAAGTTCTGGAACGACTACATGCGCTCGTTTGAAAATGCAATCCGGGTCACGGCTTCGGAGCACGCGCCGTGGTATGTGGTCCCAGCCGACAACAGGTGGTTCACCCGGCTTGTCGTCGCTGCGGCAATCGTGGAGGCGGTCGAGCAGCTTGACCTTGCATACCCGACGCTGAGCGCGGGCCAGAAGAAGGAGCTGGCGGCCGCGCGTGCGGAGCTTGCGCGCGAAGGCTGAGGCCTTTGTCCAAGGCTCTGGGATCCAAGGCTCTGCGATCAGTCATGTGCCAGCTTCGGCAGCGACGACAGCCTTCCGCAGCGAGCCCGACGAGCGAATGATCAGCTTCTCAGCCTCTACGACGAGGAAGAACACCAGACCGCCCGCCAGCAGCCAGGGCCAGACCCATAACGGGATAGCTTCGTTGCCGAACGTCGCCTGGAACGGCGGCGTGTAAGTGAAGATCAGTTGCAGGATCACCACGGCAACGATCCCGAGCGGCAAGTACGGGTTGCCCATATGCGCCCTGACGTCGAGCGACGAGTCGAGCAGATAGCGGCTGTTCAAGAGATAGAAGACCTGGCCGATTGTGATGGCATTGACGGCTACCGTCCGCGCCAATCCGTCCGAAGCGCCCTGGGCCTTCATCCAGAAGAATGCCAGCAAGGTGTAGGCAAGGAGCGCCAAGCCGACAAAGACGATCCGCCAAATCCCGAATCCTGTGACGATCGGGCGGTCCACCGCGCGCGGCGGCCGCTTCATCACATCGATCTCGTGCGGCTCGAAGGAGATGACCAGGCCAAGCGCGACCGAAGTCACCATATTGACCCAAAGGACTTGCGGGGCGGTGATCGGCATGGTGAAGCCGAGAAAGATGGCCGACGCAATCACCATTGCCTGCGCGACGTTGGTCGGCAACAGGAAAAGCATGGCCTTCTCGATGTTGTTGTAGACCGTGCGCCCCTCCTTCACTGCTGCCGAGATCGAGGCGAAGTTGTCGTCGGCCAGGATCATCCCGGCGGCCTCCTTCGTCACCTCGGTGCCTTTGATACCCATGGCCACGCCGATGTCGGCTTTCTTGAGCGAAGGCGCGTCGTTTACGCCATCGCCTGTCATCGCCACGATTTGGTTATTGGCCTGGATGGCCTTCACAAGGCGCAGCTTGTGTTCAGGGCTGGCACGCGCGAAGACATCAACAGTGCGAACGCGTTCCTGCAACGTCGCGGTGTCCATGCCCTCGATTTCGGTGCCCGTGATCGCCGTCTTCCCGTCGCCGAGACCGAGCATCTTGGCGATGGCCGCGGCGGTGATCTTGTGATCGCCCGTGATCATGGTGACCCGGATGCCACCGCCATGGCACTCCTTCACAGCCTCGATGGCCTCTTTGCGCGGCGGATCGAGCAAGCCGATCAGGCCGAGCAAGACGAGCGTCCGTGGCAAGTCGGCCGCGGTGAGACTGCCGGCCTTCACATTCGGATTCTCAAGCCACGCCAGCGCCAGCACACGTTCGCCTTGAGCCGCAAGTCCGTCTGATTGTTTCAAGAAGTGCTCGCGGTCGAGGGGCCTCGGCGGGCCGTCGGCGGTCTGCTGGCGATCGCAGTGATCGAGGATCACTTCCGGGGCGCCCTTGACCAGCAGCACCTGCTCGCCGCTCGCAGCCTCATGGAGCGTCGCCATGAACTTGTGCTCGGATTCGAAGGGAATGGCATCGATACGCGGAGCTGCTGCCTGCTCTGCCTGCCGATCCATACCGAGCTTGGCCGCGAACGGATAGAGCGCCCCTTCCGTCGGATCGCCCTCCACTTTCCAGCGGCCTTCCTCCAGAAACAGCTCCGCATCGTTGCAGAGCATTGAGACCCGCCCCATGAGCGCGAGTACCGGCTCCCTGCCCGCGGCCTCTCCGTCCTTTCTGATCTCCCCCTTCGGCGAATAACCGTCGCCTGTAATTTGATATGCTGACTCAGCCGTAACGGCGGACACCACCATCATTTCCATGAGCGTCAGCGTGCCCGTCTTGTCCGAGCAGATCCGCGACACCGATCCAAGCGTCTCGACCGCGGGCAATCGCCGGATGATGGCGTTGCGCTGCGCCATGCGCTGCACGCCGATGGCCAGGGTAATCGTGATGAGCGCGGGTAGTCCCTCCGGAATAAGCGATACCGCGATGCCGACAACGGCCTGGAACAACTCCACAAAGTCCATACCCTTCACCCACTTCCCGTAGGCGAATATCAGTACGCTGATCACCCCGATCGCAGCGGTGATGGCGTAGCCGAATTTCTTGACCTGGCGCAGCAACGGAGTCTCGAGCGCACTGACATTGGCGAGCAGCTGGTTGATGCGGCCGAGCTCGGTCTCGCTGCCGGTCGAGACGACCACTCCGGTCGCGCGACCGGACGTGACCATGGTGCCGGAAAACGCCATGCTCTCGCGATCCCCGACCGTTGCGTTCACAGGTACTGCATCGACACCCTTCTCCGCCGGCACCGATTCGCCGGTGAGGGCGGCCTCTTCGGTCCGCAGGTTCTTTGTCTCGATGAGCCGCAGGTCTGCAGGAATCTTGTCACCCGACTCCAGGAGCACGACGTCGCCCGGAACAAGTTGCTCCGCAGCAATCATGCGGCTCTCGCCACCGCGCACCGTCCGCGCCTCCGCGGACAGCATGTTGCGGATGGAGTCCAGTGCCTTCTCGGCCCTGCCCTCCTGAATGAACCCGAGCAGCGCGTTGAGAATGACCACAGCAAAAATGATTGCCGCATCAACCCAAAGGTTCAGCATCAACTTGGTGAATCCCGCGGCGAGCAGCACGTAGACCAGGATGTTGTTGAACTGCGCGAGAAACCGGGCAAACGGTCCCTCCTTCCTGCCTTCCGGCAGACGGTTTGGCCCGTATTTCCGAAGGCGGACCGCGGCCTCAGCCGGATCGAGACCTTTCTCCCGGCTGGTGCCGAGTCGCTCCACGACCTCTTGTTGAGATATCGCGTGCCAGGCAACAATCTCGCTGACCGGGTTCGCATTCACTGCTGTGCTCATGCGTCTGCAAGGAAGAAAAGCTTGCGACCTGGAATTCCAGAAACCGATCGTCCAAGGCTGGCAGTCGGCACCAAATCCGGTACGATCGCATTCAAGTACGCGTCGGTGAGCGCGAGCATCATCGCACCGTCCCTCGCCAAATACAACTCAAGGAGCAATTGCCGCCCAGGCTGACGACCAGGGTCGATACAGCCGACAGCACGCGAGCGGATACCGAGCGATATCGGGTGCAACGCGTCGACGAACTTCTCGTCCGTAAGATCCGAAGACCCCACGATGCAACGAACGCTCACCAAGGCAACGTATCTAGCCGTGTGGTGAGCTTTCTACCTCTCGCTTGCATCGCAGCTCGCCGAGCTTCTTGGTCGATTGACGGCCTTGACACGTCAGCAACGCTTACCTAGCGCCAACGCGCTCGGTTCGCATCACCCTCGCCTTCCTCTCGTTGTGCTGCACGAGAGCGAGACAGTATTTCCGCAAAGCGTGCCGCTCGACCTATCTGCCGGTTCCATCATTTAGCTGGATGGTGATCACATCCATCGGTCGCCAGTACGTATCAAAGCCATCGCTGTAGTCTTGGCGAACCGTGCCTATGTTGAGTTTGCACTGGCCCGTCTGCCGAAAGATCGGCCGCACAAGTCCATCTTCCACCCAGGCGCACACGTGCTTGCCAAGGCGGATTGCACCTAACGAACGATCGTAGACAAGGCCAGCAACTCTAATCTTGTAGCTGTTGTATGGTTTGCATTCGGACGCTGCCCAATCTCCATTAACGTATTTATCGCACAAGGTCGCTGATACCCACGCGCGATTTAGATCAGGGTTGGAACGGAATTCCAGGAAGGCTGCGCCGTTTGGCGTGCGCCAGACACTAGGAACTTTCGCAACAAAAACGGATTTGGAATGCGCCGTCACAGGTACGGCCAGCAGGAAAATCGTCGACAGTAACACAACCACTGTCTTCATTCTTGCCTCCTTTTGCATGTGCTCAACGTCGAAATGTTCGCAGCAGTGTGCACCGGAGAAAAATAAACTCACCGTTTGTATTCGCCGATGTGTGTCGATTTTCGTTCGATCCGAAAATCCTTTCGTTGTCGGCCCCGACAATGAGAGTGTCGCGCGGAGAGAAGTCCGAACCGTATCCGAGATCAAGACTGTAGACAACGTAAGTTCACCGCGCGTAACAATCGCGCGACGGTGCAGTCTGACGTGTTCTCGATCGTCCCGTTGGTCGCTTATAGTTGGTGGTGACCGGCGCAACTTTGCGACCGCTATCGACCGTAAGGAGCAGCACCCTGACGGAGCTTTCTCGACGCGATTGGCTGCTGATCAGTGCGGCCGCAACCAGCAGTTTTTTGTATCCAGCCATGGCCAATGCATCGAAACAAGATCGAATTCGCCTCTCCTTGAATGAAAATCCGTTCGGTCCCTCGCCCCGGGCGGTGGAGGCGATCAAGGCCCACCTGACCGGTCTCAGCCGCTATACCGGCGACGAACTCACCGAGCTGACGCGGACGATTGCCGCGCACGAGAATGTTGCTGCCGAGCAGGTCGTACTCGGCGAGATTCTCGACGTGCTCGGCCTGTATCTGTCGGCCGGCGGCGGTACCGGCGGCGAGTTCATCTATTCCGAGCCCGGCTATACTGCGCTGGTCGATGCCGTCTCGCCCGCCGGCGGCATCGTGGTCGGCGTTCCCCTCAACGACCGACTCGAGAACGACCTCCCCGCCATCGCCGGCAAGGTCAATGGACGGACACGCGCAGTCTATCTCGTCAATCCGCATAATCCGAGCGGCACGGTGAGCGAGGCGGCGCAGTTCATCGAATTCGTGCACGATCTCTCCAAGCGCACGCTCGTCATCGTCGATGAGGCCTATCTCGAATTCACGCCGGATTTCGAGAAGCGAACCGTCGCCGGCCTCGTTCGCAACGGCGATCAGGTCGCCGTCTTCAGGACATTCGCGAAAATCTACGGACTCGCCAGCCTTGCCATCGGCTACACGCTGGCGCCCGCCGAGTTGGCCAAGTCGGTGAAGCAGCTCGGCATCGGCGCATTTTTCGGCCTCAATCGGCTCAGCCTGGTCGCTGCAAACGCCAGTCTGAAAGATACAGATTATGTGCCGTCAGTTCGCGCGAAGGTCACGGTCGAGCGCGATGCCTGGTACGAGCTGTTCCGGCAACGAAAGGTTCGCTTCACGGACTCGCAGGGCAATTTCGTGTTCTTCAACTCCGGCCGGCCGCAACAAGCCATTGCGTCCTTGCTCGCAGCACAAGGCATCGACATCGGTCGTAGTTATCCACCGCTCGATACCTGGGTGCGCATTTCGATCGGCTTGCCGGAGGAAAACGCGATCGCCCGGCGGGCTGTCGCGGACCTGTTGCGCGCGACCTGAGCCGCTATGACGGAGGCCTATGCTCACTCACATATTTGATGTTCTGAAAGGCCTGCAGTCCTTCGACCCCGCCTTCCGAGCCGACGCCGCTGTCCTTGTAGCCCCCGAACGGCGTCTCCGGTAGCGATGCCTGCCAGTGGTTCACGACGACGTTGCCGGCTTCGATGCCGTCGATCACGGCGCCGGCATTGCGCATGTCGTTGGTCATCACATAAGACGCAAGTCCGAACGGAAGCCGGTTGCAGAGACGGATGGCGTCTTCCGCCGTATCGAACGCAGTTGTCGCGGCGATCGGGCCGAACGGCTCCACGTTCGAGACCAGGCAATCCTCATCGACCTTCGCGATCAAGGTCGGGCTGTAGAAGCAGCCCTCGCCTCCGATCCGCTTGCCGCCGACCGGAACCGCGATCTGTCGCGAGCGGGCATCATCCAGGAAACGGTCCATCGCCTCCAACCGGCGGGCATTGGCCAGCGGGCCCATTCTCGTCGCCGGATCGAGGCCGTTTCCAACCTTGATGGCTCTTGCGAGCTCGGCGAAGCGCGCGACAAAGCGATCGTGGATCGCGCGATGCACGTAGAACCGCGTGGGTGACGTGCACACCTGCCCCGCATTCCGGTATTTCGCCGTCACCGCAGAGAGTGCCACAGCCTCCGGATCGACGTCTTCGAAAATCACCACGGGTGCGTGACCGCCGAGTTCCAGGGTCATTCGCTTCATGCCCTGCACCGCCAGCGATGCGAGCTGTTTCCCGACCGAGGTCGAGCCCGTGAAGGTGATGCCGCGAATGATCGGAGAGCCGATCAGCTTCGCCGATATCTCCGCGGGATTGCCAAACACGACGTTCAGCACCCCATCCGGCAGACCGCTCTCCTGCAGCAGTGCGGCAATGGCAAGTGCGGTCGCCGGCGTTTCTTCCGACGCCTTGATGATCACGGAGCAACCAGCGGCGAGCGCGCCGCTGATCTTCCGCGACGGCGTAATTGCCGGCGCATTCCAGGATGCGAAAGCGGCGATGGGACCGATCGGTTCGCGCAAAGCGAACTGCATGGCCCCTCGCGTTCGCGGCGGAATGACCCGCCCGTAGGCGCGTCGCCCCTCCTCTGCATTCCAGCTGAAGATTCCCGCGGCCTGCTCGACTTCGGCCTTTGCTTCGGCGATCGGTTTGCCGAGTTCCAGCGTGATCAGCGTCGCGATCTGGTCCCGCCGCTCGAGCATCAGGGCCGACGCGTGCTGCAGCACCCGCGCCCGCTCGACCGGAGACGTGCGCCGCCACCGCTCGAAACCTGCGGCCGCGGCAACCAAGGCTTCGTCCAGATCGGCCTCGGTCGCATGCGGGAGCTCGGCGAGGACACCTCCCGTCGCCGGATTGTAGACCGGCTCACCCTTTCGCGCGTCAAGGCCGATCCATCGGCCGCCGACGAACAGCCTCAGTTCAGGATAGTCCACTGCCATACGGACGCTCTCGTGCTTGCGTGTTGACCGGGAGTGACCTCATTTCTCCGTGAGCAGCGGGCAGTTACCGTCCTTCAAGGAACGAAACGCCTTGTCGCCCGAAACGGTGGCGAGGACCTTGTAGTAGTCCCACGGATACTTCGAATCCGACGGTTGCTTCACCTGCAGAAGGTACATGTCGCGCAGCACACGGCCATCCTCGCGGATGGTGCCGTTCACCGTGTAGAAATCGTTGATGGGCGTCTTGCGCATCTGTTGTGCGACGACCGTTCCTTCATCGCTCTTGGTTGCCTCCACTGCCTTGAGGTAATGCGTCACGGCACCGTAGACGGCGGCCTGAAGGCTGCCGGGCGCCTTGCCATTGAAGCGCTCCATGAAGCGCTTGCTCCATGCGCGGGTCTTGTCGTTGAGGTCCCAATAGAAGCTGTCGGCAAACATCAGGCCCTTGGCGCTGTTGAGACCGAGGGCGTGAATGTCGGGAAGGTTCACGAGCAAGGCCGCGATATTCTGGCCGCCATCGGTCAGACCGAACTCATTGGCCTGCTTGAGCGAGTTCATCATGTCTGCTCCCGCATTTGCGAGGCCGACCACCTGGGCCTTCGATGCTTGCGCCTGCAGCAGGTACGAGGAGAAGTCGGACGTATTGAGCGGGGCTCGGGCCGACCCGAGCACCTGGCCCCCGTTCGCGGTGACCACCTTGGCCGCCTCCGCTTCCAAGGCATGCCCGAAACTGTAATCTGCGGTCAGGAAGTACCAGCTCTTCAGCCCCCTATGCACCAGCGGTGCGGTCGCGACATTGGCAAGTGCGTAGTTGTCATACGCCCAATGGATGCCGACCGGTGAGCAGGCCTTGCCCGTGAGGTCGGGCGTCCCGGGGCCGGTCGCCAGCAGGACCTTGTTCTTGTCGCGCGAGAGCTGCTGAACAGCGAGCGCGACCGCCGAGGACACGACCTCGGTAATGGTGTCGACTCCCTCGGTGTCGTACCAGCGCCGTGCAATGCCAAGGCCGATGTCCGCCTTGTTCTGATGATCGGCAGACAGGACCTCGATCGGAACGCCGGCGACCTTGCCGCCGAAATCCTCAACCGCCATTTTCGCGGCAAGCACCGCACCTGCGCCGACATTGTCGGCGTACGGACCCGACATGTCCGTGAGCACGCCGATTTTCACGACGCCGCCCGAAATCTCGGCCGCAGCCGGCGTGGCCGCCAGAGCAGCCGACACAGCCAGCACGATGGAACGAAGATTCATTTGCCCTTGTCCTCCCCTTTAATTGAAAATTGCAATTACCCTTTGCCGGCCGTCCGGCTGATCTCCTCGAGCACCGGCAGCAGGTAACCAATGAACGCCTGAGGGTCCTCGCTCATCGGAAAATGGCCGAGGCCTTTCATGATGGTGGCTTGGGCACCCTTCGCGCTTGCAGCAACAGCCATCGTTTCCTCGGGCGTACACGAATAGTCGTATTCGCCGGAAAGCAGGAACAATGGACAACGCGATGTATCGATCTGCGCGACGCGCTGGCGGATGTCGCCGTCAATCTTGTAGAAATGCAGGTCGCCCTTGAAGACACCGGGACCGCCCTGCATGTAATGCCACAGCGTTTCCCAGCGCTCCTTGACCGGCGCCTTCGGTCCGACCAGGCCGGAGACGATCGCCGCGCACACTTCGCCGCCATGCACATCGGGCCGGTGCAGGAAGTTGAGATCATAGTAGGGGTCAACGTGAGCACCCGCCTGCAGACCGATAATCGCGCGGAAGCGATCGGGGTGCTCCAGCGCCAGATGCAGCACGATGCGTCCGCCGATCGAGCATCCCATCACGATGGGCTTGTCCAGCTCGAGCGCCTGCATGATCTCGAGGATCATCGTGGTGTATTGCTGCGAAGTGAGCTGATATTCCTCGTCGTGCCAGCCCGCGGGCGGTGACGACTTCCCGTGCCAGGGCATATCGAAAGCGATCACCCGATGACGGGCAATGATGTCCCGGTGATTCATCAGCGCCCGATATTGCCGGCCATCCGAACCGGCCGTGTGCAGGCACAATAGCGGCACGCCCTGCCCGGCCTCCTCGACATAAAGGCGGTGCGGCCGGCCCAGCAGTTGAAGATTCATGTAGCGGCCGACGATCGGTTCAAAGCTCGCGCTCATGCTGCAACTCCCGCCCGCAGCTTGGCGAGGCTTTCCTTGAAGTAACGAAGGTTCGCCATGAAGACCTGGAGGTTTCCCTCGGCCTTCAGGACGCGGCGCTTGATCAGCGCCATCAGATCATGCGAACCGGGCTGCGGGTCGGCCTGCCAGAATTTTGCCCACTCCTCCTGCGGCGCACGCAGTGCGAACGACCAGGAGGGCATCACGAAGGGGCCCCGCGCCACGGACGAGACTCGTCCCTCCACAATGCTTATCAGCCACTGCGTCGAGCCGACCTCGAGCAGGAAGTTGGTCGAGAGGAAACGGCCGCGGCGAACCAGGCCGGCGTCGGCGTTTACACGCTCTTTCAATTGCTCAATCATCACGATCTCCCTGTTGTGCGAGCTGCACCAGCGCGTCGATCGCGAGGACACCCTCTCCTTTTGGACGGACGATGAGGGGATTGATTTCTGCGTCGATCACGCCGCGCTCGCTATATTCGGCAAGTTTCGAGAATGCGACAATAGCGCGGGCCAGTGCCTCCAGATCACCGACCGGCCGGTTGCGAAAGCCCTGGAAGATGCGGGAGATGCTCAGCTCCTCGATCATCTCGCGCGCGCCAGCGAGGTCGACCGGCGCAAGGCGAATGCTGCGATCGCGATAGATCTCCGTGTAAATGCCGCCGGCTGCGAGCAGCACGATCGGCCCTGCGTCCGGGTCACGCCGATACCCGAGCAAGACCTCGCCGAGACCCGAGGTCATGGGCTGGACGAGGACATGGCGCAGCGCAATCCCGGGGCAGTTCGCGGCCACAGAGGCGGCGATGCGCAGGATCGCGGCCTTGAGCTCCTCCGCGTTGGTCACGTTGAGCGCGACGCCGCCGACATTCGTCTTGTGTGCGATCTCTGCGGAGAGCGCCTTGACCGCGACGGGATAGGAGAACGGCAGATCCAGCTTCGATCCGTCAGCCGGAAGCGACACGCTCGGCGCATGGTCTATTCCGAGGCCTGCGAGCAGCACATAGGCTTCGAGTTCGTCGAGCTGTCGCGTGCCGGACGAGAGTGGAGCGGCCGGCGGCGCCGGGCGCGGCCTGCGCCTCTTGTAGGCTGCCGCGATCGCGTCGGCGCAGGCTTCCGGAGTCCTGAAGTTCGGCACATCGGCTTGCCCAAGCAGACGTAATGCGTCCGGCGCATCCGGCACCAGGAATGCGGCAAGCGGCTTTCCGGATGCCGCGCTGTCGATCACGGGCCTTACCGCGAGCTCGGGCTGAAACCGCGCCGAAGATCCCGTGACCGCGACCACCATGTCGAATTCAGGTGCCGCCAGCATCGCCTCAAGCGAAGCTTTCATGACGTCATAGCGCGTTCCGGCAAGCGTCAGATCGACGATCCGCTCGTGCTGCACGGCGACGCCCGCAGCGCCAATGGCGGCGAAGGTCTCTTTCGAAGGTGTGACGACCTCAATTCCCCTGCCCGCCAGACCGTCCACCACCATCGCCGCGCCGCCACCGGTGGTGGTGAGGATGCCGACCCGAGGGCTTCGGCCCGTGGTTGCGCCGAGGGCAACGCGTTCGAGCAACGGCAACACTTCGAGCAGGGTTTCGAAATTCTCGACCCGCGCGATGCCGCAATCGGCCAGGAAAGCGTCGGCGACGTCATCCTCGCCGGCGAGCGCGCCGGTATGCGACAGCGCCAATTCCGCCGCCACTGGCGAACGCCCGAGCTTGTAGGCTGCGATCGGCTTGCCGCGCGCCGCCGCGCCGAGCGCGAATTCTCTGAGATCGTCGGCGTGCCGCAGGCTTTCGAGAAACAGCATGTAGCTGGTGATCTTGGGATCATCGAGCGTCGCCGCGCATATCTCGCCGAGACTGAGGTCGATTTCGTTGCCGACCGACACCAGGCCCGCAAAGCCTACGCCGCGTGCCTTGCCGCGCGATATCAATCCGCCAAGCATGCTGCCGCTGTGGGAGGCGACGAAGGTGCCGCCAACCGGAAGATCCGGCTCCGCAAACGCGGCGTTGGCTGTGAGGATCGTGCGGTGGTGCAGGTTGATGGCGCCAAGGCTCGACGGCCCCAGGATGCGCAGCCGCGAATCCCTGCACAGCGATTTGAGGCGCGCGACCCGCGCAGGTCCCGCATTGCGATCTTCGGAAAAGCCTGTCGCCAGGATCGTCGCCACGGGCACACCCAGGCGCGCGCATTCCTCGACCGCCTCCAGGGCCTGCTCCGTCGGCGTCAGGATGAAGGCGTGGTCCGGGACGGCGGGCAGCGCCGACAATGACGGCCATGCCTGCTCGCCCGCGATCTGCGCGCGACGAGGATTGATAGGATAGATCGTGCCTTCGTATCCGGCCTGCCTCAGATAGCGCAGCGGCCGCGACGACGTCTTGGTGCTGTCGTCGGAGGCGCCGATCAGCGCGATGCTTCTGGGCGCGAGCAGCGGTTGAACGAAGCCGGTGTCCGCCATGGCCCTACTCGGCCGCCCGAACCTGGACGCCGCGCTGATCGAAACGGCGCTCGAAGACGTCTTCGGCAATCCGGTTCTTGAGGATCTCGATCGAGCCGCCGGCGATCATCCAGCCGCGCGTGCGCCGCATACAGTACTCCGCCAGCTCTTCCGTGCTGTAGCCGAGACCACCCATGATCTGCACCGCCTCGTTGGCGGCATCGAAACCCGCCTGATTGCAAGCCAGCTTCGCCATGGCGGTGTGGTACGCCGAGGGCAAGCCTTCCTTGACGCTGGCAGCGCGGTAGAGCAGCAATTGCGCGGAATCGAGCTTGGTCGCCATGTCCGCAAACTTCCACTGCAGGCCCTGGAATTCGCACAACAGCCGTCCGAACTGGCGGCGCACCAGCGCGTGTTCCCGCGCCAGATTGAAGGCATAGCGGCCAAGCGCGAGCGAGCGCGACGAATTGCCCAGCCGTTCAACGTTGAAGCCCGATATCTGCTTCTTGAAGCCGCCGGGGCCGAGCAGAACGTTGCTCTTGTGAACCCGGCAGTTCTCGAAATACAGCGGGCTCCACTCTTCTCCGCTCATGAACGAGGACGCCTTGCCGACCGTGAAACCCGGCGTTCCACGCTCCACCAGCACTGAGCCGATGCCTCCGACGCCTGGCCCGAAGCGCAGGTAGACCAGGAACAGGTTGGCATCCGGGCTGTGGGTTCCGAACACCTTGCTACCGTCGATCACATAGTGATCGCCATCGGCCTTTGCGGCGGTCCTCATCTCGGTCGCGGCGGAACCTGCGTCCGGCTCGCTCATGCCGAGGCTGATAACGGCCCGGCCTCCGAGCAGGTCGGGCAGATAGCGGGCCTTCTGCTCGGCGCTGGCATATTCCACGAAGGTGCGGATCGGCCCGAAATTGCCGGCCTGTACCACATCGGCGCTGCGGGGACAGACGGAGGCAATCTGTTCGATCGCGATCACGGAATCCAAGAGCGTTCCACCCTGACCGCCGTCTGCCGGGTCAAAGGCGATGCCGAGCAGCCCCTGATCCGCCAGCAGCCGCGCCACATCGAACGGAAACCGCGGGTCATGCGCGCGGGCAAGCGCGCCCTCGGTAAGATTGCCCTCGGCAAAACGGCGCACCGAGTCCGCGAACATCTGCTGCTCTTCTGAGAGACTGAAATCCATCTGCACCGGGCCAGGAAGAACGATACTGACGCCTGTTTTCCAGCCAAAGCATTGCCCGGCAACTGAACATAGATTATAAGGTCATGATATTTTGTTATGGCCACAAATGCTCCCGCCGCTCAATCCGCTGCACGTGTTTGAAGTAACGGCCCGCCTGCAAAGTTTCACCCGGGCGGCGGAAGATTTGCGCGTGTCGCAACCTGCCGTGAGCCGCCAGATCCAGACGCTGGAGAATTTTTTCGGCTTTCGGCTGTTTGAGCGCGACAAGCTCGGCATCAGGCTGACGCCGGAGGGCGAGGAGCTGCAGCGTCAGATTTCGCCGGCGTTTCGCGTTATCGAAACAGTCACGCAGCGGCTGGTCGCGAGCGGAAAATCGGAGCCGTTGCGACTGCGGGTCTACACGACCTTCGCGGCAAAATGGCTGATTGAGCGTTTGCCTTCATTCTACGCCGCCTATCCCGGCATTAGGCTCAGCATCAGCAATGCGGTGGCGCCGGTCGATTTCGAGAAGGAGAAGGTCGACCTCGCAATCCAGTTCGGCGGCGGCAAATGGCCGGGCGTTGAAAGCGAGCTGCTGTTCCGCGACCTTCTGCAGCCGGTTTGCAGCCCCACCTTGCGGCGCAAGGCGAACCTGCATTCGATCGACGACCTGAAGCGGGTGCCGATGCTGCATTCGCATTATCGGCGGACAGACTGGGCGGACTGGCTGATGGCCTGCAATCGTCTCGATCTCTTGAATGACGCAGGCATCTCGTTTCCGAGCTCGGTGCTGACCTATCAGGCCGCGACCGAAGGGGTCGGCGTGGCGATAGGACAGCTCCACCTCCTCCGCAACGAATTGCGCGACGGCTCGCTCGTGACGCTGTTCGAACAACCGCTCGAACGCCCGTTGGCGCACTATGCGGTCTGGCCGAAAAACCGCCCCCTGCCGAAAAAGGCGCGCAGCTTTCTCGCCTGGCTGAGAAGCCGCATGAGCGATTTTCAGCGGTAGCCCGCCGGGTCTCTCAATGCGCGATCAACAATGGAACGGTCGCGTCCCGCAACAGGGCGCGGGTCACGCCGCCGAAGATCATCTGGCTCGCTCGCGCGTGGCTGTAAGCACCGACCACGATCAGGTCGCGGGTGTGGCGCCCGGCAAAACCAAGGATGGCATCGGCGACCGAAGCGCCGTTGGAGTGGATCCGCTCGACGGTCACCTTTACGCCATGGCGAGACAAATACAGTCCGACATCGGCGCCGGGCTCTTCGCCATGCCGGGCATTCTTGTGCGAATCCACCAGGAGAACAGTCACCGACTGCGCGGCTGCAAGCAGCGGAAGAGCATCCTTGATGGCACGGCGTGCCTCACGGCTGGCATTCCAGGCGACCACGATGTGCTCCGCCGCGGTCCCACTCCAATGCTCGGGCAACAGGAGGACGGGTACACCAGTGGCGAGCAGCAGGGATTCCGCCGACCACTCCTGCGGCAGGCCGCCTGACCGTGGACTGCCGACGATCACCAGATCGGAATGCAGCGCGTTCAGGGCGGACGCCTCATTGGCTTCACCGGGAGGGATGCAACGAAACTCGCAACTGATGTCCTCGCGGGTGGAGACAGTCGCGAAGCTTTGGCTCGCGGCCTTTGTCGCAGCCAGTTCGCTTGCCGTATGGCGCTGAATGAGTTCGCGAACCGCGGCCTGCCCTCGGACGAAGGATTCGGACGGATTGCCGTCCCAGCCGAATGGCACCACGAAGATCCCGACCAGATGGGCGCGGTGACGGAATGCGAGTTTGACGGCATAGTCGGCACGCGCCTCGCCGGCAGGCGACGGATCGAAGAAGACGGCTATCGTTCTCAGCGGCACGGAAAACTCCCCAGCGAATTGTTGAAAACACGTAGCGCGCAGCAAGACGACAGCGATTGACGTGGATCAATCGCACCGGGTTGAACGCCGGGAGCAGCCGATCACCAATTCTAACTGACGTCACCCGCAACCGTCCCCGCTTCAATCTTGCCAGGGAGGCGTTCTCTCGTCGCGCTCATGGAGGAGGTCCAGCGCTTCTCGAACTTCGTCGTCTTCCAGACAATCGAGGACCCTGCTTCCCTCCTCTGCCTGCTGTTTTTTGGTCTGGAGACTTTTTGGGGTACCGATCCCGGGTTCGGTGGTAACCACGTTCTTCTTGTCGGCCATGGACCTGTCCTCGGTGATCAGAAAGCGAGCGCGCCGTCTCGCTGCGCAATTGGACAGAGCATGGGGCATTCGCGGCGGTGCGGGTTGAGCGAAATCAACTTTGTCGCGCGCATTGATGTGCCGGTCGCTCGGAACCTACTTGGAACACGGCTCACGGGACCGGCGTTCGGCAGAATTTGCGTTACGTCAACAGCCCGCGGATGCGGCGGTGCAAGATTGCAGACAAGCTCTGCAACCAAAGGCACTGACCGATGCAAGATCAAATCGAAGACATCAAAGGAGGCGCGCAAGCCGGCGATGCGTCTCATTCGCCCGCGCCTGCGCCCGCCTCGCATCTGCCTGTGCCGGTCCGCCCAAGCGGCAAACGGCGCGGTTTGCGGATCACGGTGGCGCTCCTCCTCGCTGCGCTCGGCGCCGGTGGCGGCGGCTATTACATCTGGAAGCAAATGCATCCGCCGCTGCCTGTCGGCATCAGCGTCGGCAACGGCCGTATCGAAGCCGATGAAATCGACATCAGCACCAAATATGCCGGACGCGTGTACGAGCTACTCGCCGATATCGGCGACATGGTTGCGCCCGGACAGATCGTGGCGCGGATGGATACCCGCGATCTCGAGCAATCGCTTTCTAAGTCGGTTGCGCAGGGCCGGCAGGCGCAGCGCGCCATCGAGGAAGCCGAGGCCGTGCTGACCCAGCAGCAGGCGCAGAAGACCCTCGCCGAGCAGGAAAACCAACGGACGGAATACCTCCATAAGAACGGCTGGGCGACCAAGGAATTGCTGGACCAGCGCAAGCAGCAGCTCGACGCGGCCACCGGCGCGCTCGCTGCGGCGCAGGCAAGGGTGCTCGAATCCCAACATGCGCTGGAGGCCGCCCAGCACGATGCCGGTCTCTACAGGGTGCAGATCGCCGACAACACTCTGGTGGCGCCGAAGGCGGGCCGGATCCAGTACCGCCTTTCCAATATCGGCGAAGTCCTCGCGGCCGGCGGCAAGGTCTTCACGATGCTGGATCTGACCTATGTCTACATGGACCTCTATTTGCCGACGACGGAAGCCGGCAAGGTGAAGGTCGGCGCTGACGCACGTATCGTTCTCGACGCCTACCCCGATCATTCGATCCCGGCGAAGGTCTCGTTCGTCGCGAGCCGGGCGCAGTTCACGCCGAAGACGGTCGAGACCAAGACCGAGCGCGACAAGCTGATGTTCCGCATTCGGGTCCGCATCGACCCGGAACGCCTGCTTGCGCATGCGGACGCGGTCAGAAGTGGCCTTCCCGGTGTCGCCTATGTCCGCTGGGATTCCGCGGTTGCATGGCCGACGACGCTGCAGGCTGCACCATGAACGGCAGCGACGATCCGGTCGCCGTCGTTCGAGCCCTCTCCCATCGCTACGGTTCGGTGACGGCGCTCGACTGCATATCGGCCGACATTCCTGCCGGACGCCTGGTCGGCTTGATCGGACCCGACGGCGTCGGCAAATCCTCCCTGCTCGCGATCCTCGCCGGTGCGCGGAAGATCCAGGAGGGTGCGGTCGCCGTGCTCGGCACCGACATCTCCAAGGCCGCCGAGCGCGCCCTGATCTGTCCGCGCATCGCCTACATGCCGCAAGGGCTGGGCAAGAATCTCTATCCCGACCTGAGCGTTAAGGAGAATGTCGAGTTCTTCGCGCGGCTGTTCGAGCAGTCGCGCAAGGAGCGCGAGTGGCGCATCAATGAGCTCCTGGAAAGTACCGGGCTTGCGCCGTTCGCCGACCGGCCAGCAAGCAAGCTGTCGGGTGGCATGCGGCAAAAGCTCGGGCTGTGCTGCTCGCTGATCCATGATCCCGATCTCCTGATCCTGGACGAGCCCACGACCGGCGTCGACCCGCTGTCGCGCCGCCAGTTCTGGGATCTCGTCGACCGTATCAGGGATCGCACGGCGAAAATGAGCGTGCTCGTCGCAACCGCCTATATGGAAGAGGCCGAGCGTTTCGACTGGCTGATGGCGATGAACGAGGGAAAGATTCTCGCGACCGGCTCGCCGTCCGACCTCAAACAGCAAACCGGCACCGACTCGATCGAAGACGCCTTCGTTGCCCTGCTCCCGCAGCGACAGCGTGCCGGCAACGAAAAGCCGATCGGTCCACCGCTCGACGGTCACGCCGAGCCCGTCATTGTTGCCAAGGACCTGACATGCCGGTTCGGCGACTTCACAGCCGTCGACCGCGTGAATTTCACGATCCGCCGCGGCGAAATCTTCGGCTTCGTGGGCTCGAACGGATCGGGCAAGTCGACCACGATGAAGATGCTCACCGGGCTGCTGCCGCCGTCCGAGGGCGAGGCGCTGATCTTCGGCGAAGTGCTGCGCGCCGGCGACCTCGAAGCACGCCGCCGCGTCGGCTACATGTCGCAATCCTTCTCCCTCTACGGGGAACTCACGGTTCGCCAGAACCTTGTCCTGCACGCGCGGCTGTTTCACCTGTCTCTGGCGTTTGCGGAGGCACGCATCGCGGAGCTGATCGAGAAATGCGACCTCGCCGACTATCTCGATGACCTCGCCTCTTCGCTCCCGCTCGGAATCAGGCAGCGGTTGTCGCTTGCGGTCGCCGTCGTCCATAAGCCGGACCTCTTGATCCTGGACGAGCCGACCTCCGGCGTCGACCCGTTGGCGCGCGACCAGTTCTGGCAGCTTCTGATCGACCTGTCGCGCAATCAAGGGATGACCATTTTCGTCTCGACGCATTTCATGAACGAGGCGGCGCGCTGTGATCGGCTGTCGCTGATGCACGAAGGACGCGTGCTTGCCTCCGACACGCCGGCCGGATTGATCAAGGCGAGAAACGCCAAGAGCCTGGAGGATGCGTTCATCAGCTTCCTCGAACGGGAAACGCCGGGCACGGCATCCACCGTGACTCTCGAGCAGCCGCAAGCCGAACCGGACAAGACCGCCGGCCGCGAAAGCAGACGCTCCTTTTTCAGCTTTCGGCGGCTGTTCGCCTATACGATACGCGAGGGCCTCGAGCTGATGCGCGATCGTATCCGGCTGATGTTCGCCCTGTTCGGCACCGCGCTCCTGATGATCGTATTCGGCTTCGGCATTTCGGCCGACGTCAACAATCTCAGCTTTGCCGTGCTCGATCGCGACCAAACGCCCGAAAGCCGTGCCTATCTGTCGGAGCTGAGAGGATCGCCCTATTTCCTCGAAAAGCCTCCGCTGACCGACTATGCCGATCTCGATCGTCGCCTGAAGAACGGCGACATCTCGGCCAGCATCGAGATTCCGCCAAACTTCGGCCTCGACATCAAGCGCGGGCGGCCCGCCTATGTCTCCGCGTGGATCGACGGCGCCATGCCGTTCCGCGCCGCAACCATTCGGGGTTACCTGCAGGGGATGCACCAGCTCTATCTGAGCGATCCCGTGCTGAACACGACGCAGGCGGCGTCTCCCCTGCCCGCCAATATCGAGGTCCGGTTCAAGTACAACCAGGATTTTGACAGCATCTACGCCATGGTGCCGTCGACCCTCGCGATGATGCTCGCGCTGTTCCCGGCCATCCTGATGGCGCTTGCGGTCGTTCGCGAGAAGGAGCTCGGCTCGATCACCAACCTTTACGTTACGCCGGTGACGCGGCTGGAATTCCTCGTCGGCAAACAGCTTCCTTACGTCGCCGTCGCGCTGATCAATTTCATTATCATGTTCGCGATGGCGGTCTTCATCTTCAACGTGCCGCTGAAGGGCAGCTTTGTGGCGCTGCTGGCCGGCACGGTCATCTACGTCTTCACGACGACCGGCTACGGCATGCTGATCTCGACCTTCTGCACGACCCAGATCGCCGCGCTGTTCGGCACCGCGATCCTCACCATCCTGCCAGCCCAGCAGTTCTCGGGCATGATGACGCCCGTCTCTTCGCTTTCCGGTTCGGCGCAGCTTATCGGCCTTTGCTTTCCGATGAGCTATTACCGCCCGATCAGCGTCGGCGCCTTCACCAAGGGCCTGGGCCTTGCCGATCTCGGTTCGAGCATCCTCATGCTGCTCGTCTTCGTCCCCGTGCTGACCGCGCTGAGCATGATGCTGCTCCCCAAGCAGGAGCGCTGAGACGATGCGCTCCCTCTCCAACATCGTCTGGCTCGGCACCAAGGAGCTGCGCAGCTTTTTCAGCGACTGGGTGCTGCTCGGGTTCGTGATCTACTCATTCTCGCTTGCCGTCATTAGCCAGGCGCAAAGCAATTCACAGGAAGTGTTTCATGCCTCGATCGGGCTGGTCGACGAAGACCATTCGGAATTGTCCCGCCGGATCACGCATGCGTTCCTGATGCCCTATTTCAAGGAGCCGGTGGCGATCGCGCAAGCCGATATCGAACATCTGATGGATACCGGCAAATACACTTTCGTCATCGATATTCCCCCCAACTTCCAACGCGACATCTTGGCGGGTCGCCAGCCCGGACTGCAGATCAATGTCGACGCCACCGCGATGATCCAGGCCGGCCTGGGATCGGGCTACGCGCAACAGATCATCAATACCGAGATTGCTCAGTTCGTGTCGCAGGTGGAACGCGTGCCGGAATCGCCAGTCAACCTGGCGGCCAGGATCGCGTTCAATCCCAACGTGATGACGGCCTGGTTCTCCAGCGTCATGGGCATCATCTCGAGCGTCACCATGCTCGCGATCATCCTCGCCGGTGCAGCGTTGGTACGCGAGCGTGAGCATGGCACGATGGACCATCTCCTGGTGATGCCGCTGAGCCCGTTCGAGATCGCGATGTCGAAAATCTGGGCCAACGGGTTCGTCATTGCGGTCGCGGTCGGCCTGTCGCTCTATCTGGTGGTCCGCTTGCTGCTGCAGATCCCGATTGCCGGCTCGATCCCGCTCTTCATGTTTGGAGCGATCCTCTATCTGTTCTTCGCGACCGCGATCGGGCTGTTCCTGGGCACTGTTGCGCGGTCGATGCCGCAGCTCGGCCTGCTCTACATGCTGGTCGCCGTTCCCATGAACGTCCTGTCCGGCGGCGCCACGCCGCTGGAGAGCATGCCGCCCTGGCTTGCGACAGTGATGCAGGCGTCGCCCTCGACCCACTTCGTGTCCTTCGCGCAGGCGATCCTCTATCGCGGCGCCGGGCTCGATGTGGTGTGGCCGCAATTCCTTGCCGTCGCCGGCATCGCCTCGCTGTTCCTGGTGCTGTCGCTGCTGCGTTTCCGGTCCACGCTCAGCTCGGCCTCGAACTAGTCATAACGATCACGTTCACGTGCTCGGCCGCCGGCTTGATCTTCGTCAACATCGAACGAGCTTGTCTAATGATGATTGATACGACCGGAGGTCGAACATGCGCAAATTCATCATTTTTGCCGCGCTCGGCGCGGCCGCTTCAATTGCAGCATCACACGATGTGCGCGCGGCGGACGCGGTGCCGAAATTTGACATCGCCAAAATCTGCAAAGCAGAGACGGCTGAGACGGTAGGGATCGGAGAGACCCTGGCGTCCTGCACGAAGGCCGAAGAGCAGGCGCGGACGCAAGTGGCTGGGCAGTGGAGCAAGTTCACGGCGAAGGACAAGGCGGCATGCATCAGCGAGTCCAGCATCGACGGCACGCCGAGCTATGTCGAGCTCCAGACCTGCCTCGAAATGGCCGCTGACGCGCATGCTACGACGGCAGCGCGAAAGTAGCCCGAAGCGCTATCGCCCCCTGAACCGCGGTTTCCGCCGTTCCAGGAATGCCGCCACGCCCTCTTTGTGATCCTCGGTCACGCTTGCCAGCGCGAACTGATCGACATCCATATGGCTAGCCAGATCATCGAGCGCGTGCGCGAGGCGGTTGACCGTGAGCTTTGTCATGGCGACCGAGATCGGCGGCTGCGCCGCGATCTTTGTCGCAAGCGTCATGGCCGCCTCAAGCGCCTTGCCGGGTTCGGCCACCTGCTCCACCAATCCCCATTCATAGGCCTCCGCGGCGGAGATGCGGTCGTCGGCGAGGATCACGGCCTGCTTGGTCCGTGCCGGTCCCATCAGATGCAGCATGCGCGGCACGCTCTGCCAGCTCATGTTCATGCCGAGCCCGATCTCGGGCACGCGCATATGGGCATCGCGCGCCATGACGCGGAAGTCGAGCGCAACCGCCAGCGCCACGCCACCGCCGATGCAAAAGCCCTCGATTGCGCCGATCGTGACCTGTTCCATGTCCTGCCAGGCCCGCGTCAGCCGCGGCCCCAGTTTCAGATGGCGGCGCAGCGTGCCGATGTCCATGGTGCGACGCGAACGGCCTTCGGCGTCCTTGAGATCGAAGCCGGCGCTGAAGGATTTTGCGCCGCCGGTGAGCACGACAACTGATGTCGCGCCGTCATCCTCGAAGCTGCGGGCCGCATCGGTGAGCTGGCGCAGCGCTTCTGGCGACAGCGCATTGATGCCGTCCCCGCGATCGAAGCGGACGACCGCGATCCGGCCTTCAGGGCCTAGGCCTTTTTCGATTTTTACGTATTCCGCCACGATTGCCTCCCTGTCATGGTCGAAATGCTAGCAGACTCTATGCCTCGACATCCCCCGGATTCTTCGCCTATCCTCGCCGCCATGAGCGATCATCATCACGACCACGACCATTCGGAACTGTCCGAGACCGAGCTGCGCGTGCGCGCGCTCGAAACGATCTTGACCGAGAAGGGCTATGTCGAGCCGGCCGCGCTCGACGCCATCATTCAGGCCTATGAGACCCGGATCGGCCCGCACAACGGTGCGCGGGTCGTCGCCAAAGCCTGGACAGATCCGTCGTTCAAGCAGGCGCTGCTGGAGGACGGCAGCAAGGCCGTCGGCACGCTCGGCCATGTCAGCCGCGTGGGCGACCATCTCGTCGTGGTCGAGAACACGCCGCAGCGCCACAACATGGTCGTGTGCACTTTGTGCTCCTGCTACCCCTGGGAAATGCTCGGCCTGCCGCCGGTCTGGTACAAGGCCGCGCCCTACCGTTCGCGCGCGGTGAAAGACCCGCGCGGCGTGCTCGCCGATTTCGGCGTGACGCTGCCGAAGGAGACCGAAATCCGGGTGTGGGACTCGACCGCCGAGACGCGCTTCCTGGTGCTGCCGATGCGGCCCGAAGGCACCGAGGGCTGGAGCGAGGCGCAGCTTGCGGACCTCGTGACACGCGATTCCATGATCGGCACCGGGTTCCCGAAGTGGCCGGGAGCGCCATCATGAACGGCGTGCACGACATGGGCGGCATGGACGGGTTCGGCAAGGTCGAGCCCGAGCCGAACGAGCCGATGTTCCATGCCGCATGGGAAGCGCGGGTGATGGCGATGGTGCGCGCGATGGGCGCGGCCGGCGCCTTCAACATCGACACCTCGCGCTATTATCGCGAAGCCTTGCCGCCGCACGTCTATCTTGCCAGTTCCTATTATAAGAAGTGGCTGCTCGGGCTCGAGGACCTTTTGCTGGACAAGGGGTTCATCGCAAAGGAGGACGTCGACACGGGCCATGCCGCGCAGCCGCCAAAGCCGCTCAAGCATGGCAAATTCGAGCTCGATGACGTCGAGCGCGTGATGGTACGCGGCAAGTTCGGCCGCGCGGCGCCGGCGCCCGCAAAGTTCAAGGCAGGCGACAGGGTGCGCGCGAAGAACATCCACCCCCTCACGCACACGCGGCTGCCCCGCTATGTGCGCGGCCATGTCGGCGTGGTCGAGCGCGACCATGGCTGTCACGTGTTTCCGGACTCCGCCGCAATGGAAGCCGGCGAGAACCCGCAGTGGCTCTACACCGTGGTGTTCGACGGGACCGAATTGTGGGGCCCGGAGTCCGATCCGACCGTCAAGATTTCGGTCGACGCCTTCGAGCCATATCTGGAGCGTGCCTGATGGACAGCGCCGCAGCCGCGCGCGCCACCGCCGCCGTCCCGAGCATCCCGCGCGACGATGAAGGCCCGGTGTTCCGCGAACCCTGGGAAGCGCAGGCCTTTGCGATGGCGCTAACGCTGCACGAGCGCGGCTTGTTCACCTGGAACGAATGGGCCGCAGCCCTCGCCGACCAGATCAAGCGCGCACAGGCGGAAGGCGATCCCGACACCGGCGAGACTTATTATCGCCACTGGCTCGCGACGCTGGAATATCTCGTCGCCGAAAAAGGCGTCGCCACTGCCGCCACCCTCCACCGCTACCGCGACGCCTGGGATCACGCCGCCGACCGCACCCCACACGGCAAGCCGATCGAACTGCGGCCGGAGGATTTTGCGGGCTAGCGTTGGGCGGCCGCATACTCCCGCCATCCCCTCTCCCGCAGCGTACACGCCGGGCATTCGCCGCAGCCGTAGCCCCAGTCGTGCGGCGCGCCGCGGTCGCCGAGATAGCAGGTATGGGAATGCTCGCGGATCAGGTCGACCAGGCCGGTGCCGCCGAGTTCATGAGCGAGATTCCAGGTTTCGGCCTTGCTCAGCCACATCAGCGGCGTGTGCAGTTCGAAATCCTTGGCCATGCCGAGGCTGAGCGCCGACTGCAGTGCCTTGATGGTCTCGTTGCGGCAATCGGGATAACCGGAATAGTCAGTCTCGCACATGCCACCGATGATGTGGCGGATGCCGCGGCGGTAGGCCAGCGCGGCTGCGAAGGTGAGGAATACGAGGTTGCGGCCGGGCACGAAAGTATTGGGCAAGCCGTCCGCGCCCATCGCGATCGCGACGTCACGTGTTAGCGCGGTGTCGGAAATTTCGACGAGCGTCGGGATTTCCAGCGTGTGACTCTCGCCCAGCTTTGAAGCCCAGTCCGGCCGCAGCGCCTTGATGCCGGAGATCAGCCCCTCCCGGCATTCGAGTTCGATCGCGTGGCGCTGCCCATAGCCAAAACCGAGCATTTCGGCGCGCGCAAAATGCTTGAGCGCCCAGGCAAGGCAGGTGGTGGAATCCTGCCCGCCGGAGAACAGCACCAGCGCGATTTCGGACGACAAATCTTCGCTCATGGCGCGCGCTTTAGCACCGCCAGCGATGGCGGCCAACCGGTGGAAATCGGCATATTTCAGCGTGTTCCGCTGGGATCGGCCGGTCGCTTACGGCATAAAGCGGGACAAGCAGAATTCTGGTGGCCGCATGACCCCTTCCCGCGACATTTCACGCCTCATCGAGATCATGGCCGCCTTGCGCACGCCGGTGACCGGCTGCCCTTGGGACCTCGAGCAGAACTTTGCGACCATCGCCCCTTACACGATCGAGGAAGCCCATGAGGTGGTGGATGCCATCACCCGCGGCGATCTCGACGATCTCAGGGAAGAACTCGGCGATCTGCTGTTGCAGGTCGTGTTCCACGCCCAAATGGCGGAGGAGCAGAACGCCTTTGCGTTCGGCGACGTTGTGGAGGCGATCACCAGGAAGATGATCCGGCGGCATCCGCACGTGTTCGCCGACAAGGACGGCAATCTCGCCCCCTCCCACGTCAAGGAAGTCTGGGATCGCATCAAGGCCGAGGAGAAGGCCGAGCGTGCAGCGCGCCGGCCGCCGGAAGAGGCCGGGCACAAATCGTTGCTTGCCGGCATCAAGGCCGGCCAGCCTGCCCTCACGCGCGCGATGGAGCTGCAGCGCAAGGCCTCGACCGTCGGCTTTGACTGGAACGATCCGCGCGCGGTGTTGAAGAAGATCCGTGAGGAAGCCGACGAGATCGAGGCCGCACTCGACGGGGCCGATGCCGATGAACTGGCGGAAGAAACCGGCGACCTCCTATTCGCGGTGGTCAATCTCGCGCGGCACGTCGGCGCCGATCCGGAAACCGCACTCCGCGGCACCAACGCCAAATTCGAGCGCCGCTTCGCCTATATCGAGCGCGCGCTAGAGGCGAAAGGGCGTTCGCTGCAAGACGCATCTCTCGAAGAGATGGATGCGCTGTGGAACGAAGCGAAAGGTGCCCGTAGCCCGGATGGAGCGTAAGCGAAATCCGGGGTTCTTGCGTTTGGCTCGACCGGTCCCGGATTGCGCTGCGCTCCATCCGGGCTACGGGGCTTCCGCTCACATCACATGCGGCACGGCATCGAAGCGTGACACGACGATATCGCGCTTCGTCTCGTCGACGCGCACGGTCATATCAAAGCGGCCGTCATGCAGCTTCTTGTCAAGCACTTCGGAATTGCGGTGCAGCCAGCTAATGCCGGCGCCGTCGGAGGCATCGATCGACAGGTCCAGCGTCATGCGCTTTGCCGCCAGCCGATCCTCGATCGCGGCGAGCAGTTCGTCGACGCCCTCCCCGCTCCAGGCGGAGACCAGGAAGGCCGGCCGCTCCGGCGGACGGCGGGCGGCGATGTTGCGCAAATTCGCGCGCTCCTCGGGATCGAAGCAGTCGATCTTGTTCCAGACTTCGATGATGCGCTGGCCGCCGTCGGCATCGGGATCGATCCCGAGCTGGCGCAGCACCGCCTCGACGTCGCGCTCCTGGGCCTCGGCATCGTCATGCGAGATGTCGCGGACGTGGAGGATGAGATCGGCTTCCAGCACCTCTTCCAGCGTGGCGCGGAATGCCGCGACGAGCTGCGTCGGCAGGTTGGAGATGAAGCCGACGGTATCAGACAGCATCGCCTTGCCACCATGCGGCAGATGCAGCGCACGGAGCGTCGGATCGAGCGTCGCGAACAGCATATCGGCGGCCTGGACATCGGCACGGGTCAGCCGGTTGAACAGCGTCGACTTGCCCGCATTGGTGTAGCCAACCAGCGCCACCACGCGGTACGGCACACGCTGGCGGCCGGCGCGGTGCAATCGCCGCGTCGCCTGAACCTTCTTCAGCTCGCTTTCGAGCTTGGTGATGCGCTCGCTGATCAGTCGCCGGTCGGCCTCGATCTGGGTTTCGCCGGGGCCGCCCATGAAGCCGAAGCCGCCGCGCTGACGCTCCAGATGGGTCCATGACCGCACCAGCCGGCTGCGCTGGTAATTGAGATGCGCGAGCTCGACCTGCAGCGCGCCTTCCCTGGTCTTGGCGCGGCGGCCAAATATCTCCAGGATCAGGCCGGTGCGGTCGAGCACCTTGGTGTTCCAGGCCTTCTCAAGGTTGCGCTGCTGGATCGGCGACAGCGCGCAATCCATCACTACGAGCTCGATATTGTGCCCGGCGACGAGGCCGGTGATCTCCTCGACCTTGCCCTTGCCGAGATAGGTCGCCGGCCTGATCTGGCTGACCGGGGCAATCACGCTGTCGATCACCGTGAGGTCGATGGCGCGGGCAAGCCCGGCCGCTTCCTCGATCCGGCCCTCGAAATCGCGGACAGAGGCCTCCGTTTGCGCCTCGGCCTCGCCGCGGCGCATGCGCATGTACGGGCCGACGACAATCACCCGGCCCGTCTCAACTCCCTCCGCCGACCGTGGCCGGTCGGCGGCCCCTTCACGATTACGGGGCTCCAATCAGTTCACTCTCACCCCTGTGTATCTTCACCGCCTTCAAACAACTGGATCGGTGCGCCCGGCATGATGGTCGAGATCGCGTGCTTGTAGACAAGCTGCGAATGACCGTCGCGCCGGAGTAAAAGGCAGAAATTGTCAAACCAGGTGACAATGCCCTGCAGTTTAACGCCATTCACCAGAAAGATCGTCAGTGGCGTCTTGGTCTTACGAACATGATTTAGGAAGGTGTCTTGTAGATTTTGAGCGCGGTCTGCCGCCATTTTTGTTGTCCCGCCGTCTTGTGGTTCTTCTTATTGGAATGTTGGAACCGGTTGGAGCCCTCTGACGGAGCCTTTCCCCGGTTGCCGGCCTATCCTGAGTTCCCCCTCTGACAGGCTCGGCGGTAGGATTAGAGGGCAGGCCCGCCCATTAGGCAAGCCGCTTGACGCGCCACCCATGAACAAGAATCGGCAATTGCCGCAAAAGCATGGGGAAAAAAGCGATCATTCCCAGTCAATTGCATGGATCTGCGACCGGTTGGCTCAGCCGACCCCCAAGGCCTTGAGCTTGCGATGGAGCGCGGAGCGCTCCATCCCGACGAACTCCGCCGTGCGCGAGATATTGCCGGAAAACCGGCTGATCTGGGCGATCAGATAGTCGCGCTCGAATACCTCTCGCGCCTCGCGCAGCGGTAATCCCATGATGTGCTCGCCATTGCTGCTGGTCGGCATCGCCGGCACCATCGAGCCGACGTCCTGCGGCAGCATGTCCGCGGTGATGATCGCCTCCGGGCCGCCGCCGGCCAGAATCATCACCCGCTCGACATTGTTGCGGAGCTGGCGGACGTTGCCGGGCCAGACATGGGACTGCAGCACCGCCATCGCGTCCTGGCCGATCTGCCGCTTCGGCAGGCCGGTCGCCGCCGAGATCTGGTCCATGAAATAGTCGATCAGTTCGGGAATATCCTCGCGACGCTCCGACAGCGGCGGCACCCGGATCGGCACCACCGACAGGCGATGGTAGAGATCCTCGCGGAAGTGGCCGGCCGCGATCTCCTCCTCCAGGTTGCGCGCCGTGGAGGAGATGATCCGGACGTCGACATGGACCTTTGCGGTGCCGCCGGAGCGTTGAAACGTCTGGTCGACCAGCACGCGCAAGATCTTGTTCTGGGTTTCGCGCGGCATATCGGCGATCTCGTCGATGAACAGCGTGCCGCCATGCGCCTCTTCCAGGGCGCCCGGCTTGCGCGGCTGCTCACCATTGGAAGCCTCAACGCCGAACAGCTCGACCTCCATTCGCTCGGGCGTGATCGCGGCCGCGTTGATGACGACGAACGGGCCGTCGGCGCGGCTCGATGCCTGGTGCAGCGTACGCGCCACCAGCTCCTTGCCGGAGCCTGCCGGCCCCACGATCAGGATGCGGCTGTTGGCCTTGGCGGCGCGCTCGATGGTCTGGCGTAACTGGTTCATGCAGGCGGAGCGGCCGGTCAAAACGCTTGCAGTTGGAGCCTGTTGCTTGAGTTCTTTCACTTCGCGCTTGAGACGCGAATTCTCCAGCGCCCGGTTGGCGACCAGGATCAGCCGGTCCGACTTGAACGGCTTTTCGATGAAGTCATAGGCGCCGCGCTTGATCGCGGCGACCGCGGTCTCGATGTTGCCGTGGCCGGAGATCATCACCACCGGCAGGTCGGCATTGTCCTTCTTGATCTGCTCCAGGAGCTGCAGCCCGTCGAGCTTGGAGCCCTGCAGCCAGATGTCGAGGAAGACCAGATGCGGGCGACGGTTGGCGATCTCCGCCAGCGCCGAATCGCTGTCGCGCGCGGTGCGCGAGGAAAAGCCTTCGTCTTCGAGGATGCCGGCAACGAGGTCGCGAATGTCTGCTTCATCGTCGACAATCAGAATGTCACTTGCCATGGGTTACACCTGCCTGTCAGTCGCCTGTCGCTGCTTGGATTTTCGCTTGGATATTGGTCGTGGATGCCGGGTCGCTGGTCGCGGACGCCGGCGGATTTTTTTCTTCGTCCCGCGCGCTTGACTGCTGCGACTCGGGGCCGGCCGCCGGAGGCGGCTCCTTGGTCCCCGCGTTCGGCGGCTGACCGGAGACGGCGAATCGAAGCCGCATCCAGGCACCGCGCTGCCCGGGACGGAAGTCGGAAGCATCCTTGAGCTCGATGCGGCCACCATGGTCTTCGAGCACGCGGCCGACGATCGCAAGCCCGAGCCCGGTGCCCTTCTGGCGCGTCGTGACATAGGGCTCGAGCAGACGCGCGCGCGCGACCTTCGGCAGACCGATGCCGTTGTCGATCACGTCGATGATGATCTCCTCGCCCTCGCCCTCGCGCTGCGCGATGACGTCGATCCGCCCCTTGCCCAGCTCTTCCGGCGGCACCTGCTCGATCGCTTCGGTCGCGTTCTTGATGATGTTGGTCAGCGCCTGCGAGATCAGCCGGCGATCGAACTGCGCCCGCATCGGGTCCTGCTTGATGTCGGCCTCGATATCGAGCTCGGGGTGCGCGACCTTCATCAGGAACACCGCCTGCCGCACGGTGTCGGCGACATCCTCGCCTTCCATCACCGGCTTCGGCATGCGGGCGAAGCGCGAGAATTCGTCGACCATGCGCCTGATGTCGTCGACCTGGCGCACGATGGTGTCGGTGCATTGTTCGAAGATGGACTTGTCCTTCTCCTCGGTGATGGTCTTGCCGAATTTGCGGCGGATGCGTTCGGCCGAGAGCTGGATCGGGGTCAGCGGGTTTTTGATCTCATGCGCGATACGGCGGGCGACATCGCCCCAGGCCGAGGTGCGCTGGGCCGAGACCAGTTCGGTGATGTCGTCGAGCGTGATGATGTAATTGTCCCAGGAGTGGCTGGTCTTCTCGGCGGAGATGCGGACCGACAAATTGCGCTCGTGGCCGTCGCGGGTGATGGTGATCTGGCCCTGGACCAGCCGCTGGGTGCCCTCCCGTGCCGTCTTCATCATCTCGTCAAGCTCGGGAAGCACGTCCGAGAGGGGATGACCCAAGGTCTCCGATTCGGCGTGGCCGATCAGCTTCTCCGCCGAGCGATTGAGGGTGCCGACGCTGCCGGACGGATCGACGCCGATGATGCCGGCGCTGGCCGATGACAGCACGGCCTCGATGAAGCGCCGGCGGCTGTCGATCAGTTCGCTGGCATTGACGAGTTCATCGCGCTGGGTCCGCAACTCCTGCGTCATCTTGTTGAAGGTTTGCCCGAGCTGGGCGAGATCGCCTTCCGATCTATGGACCGGAACCTGGATGTTGAGGTCGCCGGTCGACACCTGATTGGCGGCGCTCATCAGACTGCGGATTGGCGACACGAGCCAGTTGGCGAAATTGAGCCCGATCAGCACCGACGCGACCAGAATGGTCAGCGCAATCACCGCAAACACCAGCGCGAAGGTCACCTGGATGCCGAGCCTCTGCGCTTCGATCGCGGCATATTCGGCAGCGCTGGCCTGGGTCTGCTTGAGCTGGGCAACGATGGTCGGATCAAGTAGACGCGCCACGTACAGGAACGTGTCGTCATAAGCCCGCAGCCGGACCACGGACGCGACATAGCTTTCGGGGAAAACCGAGATTTCCGGCTCGGTCTCGTTGATGTTCTTGAGAATTTCGAGCGGTGGTAGTGCGTAGTTCAGACGACTACCGGTATCGGCGCTGTCGAGGACGTTGCCGTCCTTGTCCAATAGCAGCGCAACCGGCAGATTACGCGCCGCCGCGCCCGCCGTCAGGAGCTGCATGAACGTCATGCGATCCTGGTCATACAGTGGCCTTGCATGGGCGAGGTCGTTTGCCATCCCCAGGACGTCGCCGCGAATGAGCTGCGCATGCTCCTGCATGTAGGCGCCGGCGATCGTCACCGAATTCTGGATCGCTACCCGCGTCGGTCCCGAAAACAGCCGGTCGAGGCCGCGATCGAGCATGACATTGGCGACGATCGCGACCACCACCGCAGGCAACACCGCAATGATGGAAAACAGGCTGACGATCTGGACGTGAAGCCTCGCCGCCGCACGGCCGCGGCGCCGGGCCTGAATTACCTGCCAGATTTCGCGGATGATGATCCCGAGGAGCAGCAGGATCGTGCCTGCGTTGATCAGCAGGAATGAATAGACGACGTGCTTGGTCGGCTCGATCGGAGTCAGCCCCGTCAGCACCACGAAGGTCAGGAACGCCGACAAAAGCGCAACCGCGATGGCAAAGAGCGCCAGCCACTTCGCAAGCGGCAGTGCCCTTTTCTCGGTACGCGATGGATCGAACGGCTGGGCCGTGGTCTCTGGGCTGGTCATTCCGGCAAGGATGAACTGAAGGCCTCAACGTCCGCTGATCGAGCGGACTGATGCAATCATATCACAATGTTGCCGAATTGCGACATTTCCGCGGCGCTTGTTCAGGAATGAACAGGGTTCCACAGCCCTTGTCGGGAAGTTTCGTCATTCCGGGTTCGCGTCGCCGTGTCCCGGAATGACGGATCTCTAGGTTAGCCCCCGCTCCGGTAGACCTGAATATCGAGGTCCCTGATCTTCTTGCGCAGCGTGTTGCGATTGAGGCCAAGCAGGTCGGCGGCGCGGATCTGGTTGCCGCGGGTGGCCGCGAGCGCGGCCGTCAGCAGCGGCACCTCGATCTCCTTGAGGATGCGGTGGTAGAGCCCCGGGGGCGGCACGCCATTCGGGAAGCCGGAGAAGTGCGAGGACAAATAGGCCTCGACAGCGCCGCCGAGATTGTCCACCCCGTGCTGCGTGTTGCTGCCGGAGTTGACGGCCGGCGGGGCCAGTTCGCCATCGATGACGGACGCGGTGATCACATCCTGCGGATAAAGCGCCGCCAGCCGACGTGCGAGGTTTTCCAGCTCGCGGACGTTGCCGGGCCAGCGGTGCTGCTTCAGCCGCTCCAGCGCCTGGGCGTCGAGCTTCTTCGGCGGCAGACCGTCCTTCTCAGCGAGCGCAAAGAAGTGCCTGATCAGGTCGGGCAGATCCTCGATCCGCTCGCGCAGTGGCGGCAGCCGCAGCGGCACCACGTTCAGGCGGAAGAACAGGTCTTCGCGGAACAGGCCCTGCTGGATCAGTATCCGCAAATCCTTGTTGCTGGCGGCGACGATGCGCACGTCGGTCTTGATCGGGGTGCGTCCGCCGACGGTGGTGTATTCCCCCTGCTGCAGCACGCGCAGCAGCCGGGTCTGCGCCTCCATCGGCATGTCGCCGATCTCGTCGAGGAACAGGGTGCCGCCTTCCGCCTGCTCGAACCGGCCCGAGGCGCGAGTATTGGCGCCGGTGAACGCGCCGCGCTCATGGCCGAACAATTCCGACTCGATCAGGTCGCGCGGGATCGCGGCCATGTTGACGGCGACGAAGGGGCCGTTCCGCCGCTTGCCGTAGTCGTGCAGCGCACGAGCGACCAGTTCCTTGCCGGTGCCGGACTCGCCCGAGATCATCACGGTGAGGTCGGTCTGCATCAGCCGCGCCAGCACACGGTAGATTTCCTGCATCGCCGGCGAGCGGCCGACCAACGGGATCGAGTCGAACTCGGAATCGTCGGCGGCGCTCGTCACCCTCTCCTTCGGCTCCGCGAGCGCCCGCCCGACGATGGTGATCAGCTCCTTCAGGTCGAACGGCTTCGGCAGATATTCGTAGGCGCCGCGTTCGGAAGCCCTGATCGCCGTCATGAAGGTGTTTTGCGCGCTCATGACGATGACGGGCAGGTTCGGCCGCATCTTCTTGATCCGCGGTAGCAGGTCGAACGCGTTCTCGTCCGGCATCACCACGTCGGTGATGACGAGATCGCCCTCGCCCTGGCTGACCCAGCGCCACAGCGTCGCCGCGTTGCCGGTCAACCGCACCTCATACCCGGCGCGTGACAGAGCCTGGTTGAGAACCGTGCGGATGGCGGTGTCGTCATCAGCAACGAGAATGCTACCTGCGGGCATTGTCTTTCCTCATCTTGCGTCCTGTGAGGCATGCGATGGCGTACCCGGAACGTCCTCGCGGCTGCTTTGGTCGATTTGTTTGGCGGGGTTGTACATCGGCATCAGCACGCGGAAGGTGGTCTTCCGCGGCTGGGATTCGCATTCGATGATGCCGCCGTGATCGCCGACGATTTTGGCGACGAGCGCAAGCCCGAGGCCACTGCCGGTCTGTTTTGTGGTGACGAAGGGATCGAACAGATTGGGCAACAGGTCTTCCGGCACGCCGGAGCCGTTGTCCTTGACGCAGAATTCCAGCGGTAGCGACACCCGCGATTTCTTGCCGGGCACCGAAAGCCGGACGCCTGGACGGAACGCGGTGGTGAGCTGAATTTCCGCATCGGTGCCGAGATCGGCCACCGCCTCGGCGGCGTTCTTCACCAGGTTGAGGAACACCTGGATGAGCTGATCCTGGTTGGCGAGAACCGGCGGCAGCGACGGGTCGTAGTCCTCGATGAAACGGACGTTGCGCGCGAAGCCGGACTGCGCCAGCCGTTTGACGTGGTCGAGCACCGAATGAATGTTGACCGGGCCGCGGGCGACCGGCCGATCGTCGCCGAACACTTCCATGCGGTCCACCAAGGTGACGATGCGGTCGGCCTCGTCGCAGATCAGCCGGGTCAGCATGCGATCATCGGAGGACGCCTGCTGCTCCAGGAGTTGCGCCGCGCCGCGGATGCCCGACAGCGGGTTCTTGATCTCATGCGCCAGCATCGCCGCCAGCGCGATCACGGAGCGCGCGGCGCTGCGATGGGTGAGCTGCCGGTCCATCTTGTCGGCGATGGTGCGCTCCTGCAGCATCACGACGATATGCCCCGGCCGTTCCGTGACCGGCGCCACATGCAAATCGACCTGGCGGTCGCCGCCGATTCGCGGCGTGCCGAGGTCGACCTTGTATTCGTTGACCGGCGAGCCGCTGGTACGCACCTGGTCGATCAGCGCGAGCAGCGGGCTGCCGAACGGCACCAGCTCCTTCAGCGACTGCCGCTGCAGGAATTGCGTGGAGATTTCGAAAAACGATTCGGCGGCGATGTTGGCGTCGGCGATACGGCCATCCGGCGCCACCAGCAGCACCGGGTTCGGCAGCGCGTTGAGGATGGCCTCGCTGTCGGAGGGCATGCGCCGGCGAGTCTCTGCGGCTGATGTCATGCAGCAGCACTCCATGCAAAATCGTCATAAGCATCCTGAAGCGATTGATGCACACGCGAGGGCTCGTCCGAGGTCAGGATGCTTTGCCGCCAGCCCTTCAGCGTCGCGGCCGGAGCGCGGCTGCAGTGGGCGGCGATCTCCAGCGCCCAACCGAGATGTTTTCGCGCATGCTTGAGCCCGACACGGACCCCGTAATGGCTCAGGACAGCATCATAGAGCTCGCGGATATGGCTGAGCTGCTCGGCGAGCGGCGGCGCCTGCTCGGCGATGCCGGTCTCGAGCCGGCGCGCGATCTGCCCGGGTAGCCAGGGCTGCCCCTGCGCGCCGCGTCCGATCATGACCGCGTCCGCGCCGGACTTATCGAGCGCGGTCACCACCCTCTCGAAGGAGGTGATGTCGCCATTGACGACGAGCGGGATCGAGACGGCGTCCCTGACTTCGCGCACAGCGGCCCAATCCGCCTCGCCCTTGTAGAACTGGCAGCGGGTGCGGCCGTGCACCGTCACCATCTGCACGCCGGCGGCCTGCGCGCGGCGCGCCAGTTCCGGAGCGTTGCGCGAGCGATCATCCCAGCCCAGCCGCATCTTCAGTGTCACCGGCACCTTGACCGCGGCGATCGTCGCCTCGATCAGGCTCGTCGCGTGATCGAGGTCGCGCATCAAAGCGGAGCCGGACTGGCCGCCGGTGACGTGGCGCGCCGGACAGCCCATATTGATATCGATGATGTCGGCGCCGGCGGCTTCCGCGATCCTCGCGCCCTCGGCCATCCAGCGGGTCTCGCACCCGGCGAGTTGGACCACATGCGGCCCGATCCCGGCCGCCTCGCAGCGCAAAAGCGAGATTGCTCTGCCCTGCGCAAGATCGTCGCTTGCGGTCATCTCCGACACGACAAGCCCCGCGCCGAGACTCGCTGCGAGACGCCGAAACGGGGCATCGGTCACGCCGGACATGGGGGCGAGAAGCACCGGGTTGGCGACAGTAATGTCACCTATTTTCAAAGAGTTACGACGCGTTCTTGCGAGGCCGGTCACAGGCTTCTCGTGTTACTGGCGGCAGCCTCATCGCGCCGCTGTCCTCTATTTTGAGCACAATTCTTGTGCAGTCAAGCATTATGCCTATGGTTTAGACATTTCTATCATTTGCGCAAGTGCACCGCAACAAGAACCGCTTTTCCCACAGGGTATGGGAATAGCTCTGTCATTGCGCATCCAGCGTGGTAAGGGCTGTGCGCTGGCGGAAAGCTTGGCGCCCCTCTCCTCAACCTATCTCGTATACAGTTTCGACCAATGCCTAGACCTGAGCGTACCGCCGCCATCCTTGTCGCAGCCGGCCGCGGGCTTCGCGCCGGCGCAGGCGGGCCGAAGCAGTACCGGGTGATCGGCGGCCAGACGGTGATCTTCCGGGCGATGGAGCCGTTCAGCCGCCATCCCGATGTTTTCGCCGTGCAGCCCGTCGTCAATCCCGATGATGCCGCCCTCTTCAACGAAGCGGTGGTCGGCCTTCGCCATCGGCCGCCGACAAACGGTGGCGCAACCAGGCAGGCGTCCGTGCGTGCGGGACTGGAGGCACTTGCAAGCGAGAAGCCCGACATCGTGCTGATCCACGACGCTGCACGGCCGTTCGCGACCGAGGCGCTGATCTCGCGCGCGATCGATGCGGTCGGCCGTACCGGTGCTGCCATTCCCGTGGTCCCGGTCACCGATACCATCAAGCTGACCGGTGCGAGCGGCGATGTCGAAGCGACGCCCGACCGTGCGCTGCTGCGAATCGCGCAGACGCCACAGGTCTTTCGTTTCGACGTGATCTTGGATGCGCATCGCCGCGCTGCGCGCGAGGGCAGAAGCGATTTCACCGACGATGCCGCGATTGCCGAATGGGCGGGATTGACGGTGGCGACCTTTGAGGGCGATCCTGCGAACATGAAACTCACCACACCTGAAGACTTCGTCCGCGAGGAAGCCCGCCTCGCCAGCCTGCTCGGCGACATCAGGACCGGCACCGGCTATGACGTGCATGCCTTCGGTGAAGGTGATCACGTGATGATCTGCGGCGTGCGCGTGCCGCACACCAAGGGGTTTCTCGCCCACTCCGACGGCGACGTCGGCCTGCATGCGCTGGTCGATGCCATCCTCGGCGCGCTCGCGGACGGCGACATCGGCTCGCATTTTCCGCCTGTAGATCCGCAGTGGAAGGGCGCATCTTCCGACCGATTCCTGAAATATGCCGTCGATCGCGTCACCGCGCGCGGCGGCCGCATCGCCAACCTCGAGGTGACCCTGATCTGCGAGCGGCCGAAGATCGGCCCGCTGCGCGACACCATGCGGGCGAAGATCGCCGAGATCTCGGGCGTGAGCATCACGCGCATCGCGGTGAAGGCGACCACCAGCGAGAGACTGGGCTTTACCGGCCGTGAGGAAGGCATCGCAGCTACCGCGAGCGCCACCATTCGCCTTCCTTGGAACGACAAAGGTTGGAGCGAGTAACCATGAGCGGCAGCGACGCGCGCGCCCTCTCCCGCTCGCTGCTCGATCTGTGCCGGATGCGGAAATTGACCATCGCGACGGCGGAGTCCTGCACCGGCGGGCTGGTCGCGGGCGCGCTCACCGATATCCCCGGCTCCTCCGACGTCATCGATCGCGGCTTCGTCACCTATTCCAACGAGGCCAAACGTGCGATGCTCGGCGTCAACGCGCTGACGCTTTCGACTTTCGGCGCAGTCAGCAAGGAGACCGCAACCGCCATGGCGGTCGGTGCCCTGGAGCGCGCCGGCGTTGATCTTGCGGTCTCCATCACCGGCATCGCCGGCCCCGGCGGCGCCACCCCGGGCAAGCCGGTGGGCCTTGTGCATTTCGCGGTCGCCGCCCGCGATGGTCGGATCATGCATCGCGAGCACCGCTTCGGCGCAATCGGACGCAGCGCGGTGCGGCAACGCTCCGTGGTGGAAGCCCTGCGCATGTTGATGGAACTGGCACGCGGCCCCCAGGCCGCAACCAAGCCGCGCCGCGAAGCTGCCAGCCGCCTGCGTCCCCGCGTCGCGCGCTCCCCGCGCCGCAGCGCCGTCAAGCGCCGAAGACCGCCGCGGGCCTAACAGCTTCCTCTCCGTCATTGCGAGGAGCGAAGCGACGAAGCAATCCATGCCTCCGCAAGCGGCGCGATGGATTGCTTCGCTTCGCTCGCAATGAGGGTGAGAGCTTACGATGCGGTAGCCGGCTTGCCGTAGATCACGTCGGCGCGCTTTTCGAATGCGCCGGCGAAGCGTTGGAACGCTGCGTCGAACATCGATCCCATCAGCATTCCCAGCATCCGGCTTTTGAACTCGTATGAGATGAAAAAGCCGACATCACATTCGGTGTCGGATTTCGGCTCGAAGGTCCAGCGGTTCTCGAGATTGCTGAACGGGCCGCGCAGATATTCAACCATGATCTTCAGGTTCGGCCGGTCCAGCGTGACGCGGCTGGTGAAGCTCTCGCGCACCAGCTTGAACGACACGGTCATATCGGCAACGAGAACCTCGGTGCCGTCCTCCTTCGGCGTGCGCTGCCGGATCTTCAGCGCATGGCACAGCGGCACGAATTCCGGATAGCGCTCGACATCGGCGACCAGATCGAACATCTGCGATGCGGAGTGACGGACCCGCCGCGTGCTGGAAAACCTCGGCATCAGTGGATACTCGCCGCGTGAGTCATCAGCGAGATCTCCTTCAAATACCGGCCCGCCTGTGTCCGATCCGTGAAACAGACAAGTGATTGGTCCGGTCGCATGCCCTCGAAATATCTGAGGAGCTTCGGCCGCTGTTTCTGCCGATACGTCCAGACGTATCGAAAGAATTCAAGATCGATTCGTTCCGGGCAACCCTCGGCCATTTCGGCGCGAACCTGGCCATAGCTTCGGGCTATCCGTCGCGCGAGGCCGAGCATGCAGGTCCGACGCGGAAGATCAAACCAGATGATGCTATCGCAGACCTGGCGGCGCAGCTCGCCGGCCCCATTTGAAATGTAGTTTCCATCCATAACCCATTGCGGCCGAAGCGCCACCTCAGTCACGCGTTCGTGGAACTTCGCGTTATCGGACGCGACCCAGCCTGGCTTCCAGTAGATCGCGTCGAGCGACACGAACGGAATGCCCGTAGTGGCTGAAAGCCGTTGAGCAAAAGTCGATTTGCCGGATCCCGAAGACCCCATCACAAGAATGCGTCGCATCGGTGCGATCCGGCGTTAGCGTGACCGCGCCACGCGCGCCGCTTGCAGTTTGGCGAAATCGTCGCCCGCGTGATGGGACGAGCGCGTCAGCGGGCTCGCCGATACCATCAGGAACCCCTTGGTATAGGCGACCTTCTCGTAGCCTGCGAACTCGTCCGGCGTGACGTAGCTCATCACAGCGTGATGCTTCCGCGTCGGCTGCAGATATTGCCCGATGGTGAGGAAATCGACATCCGCCGAGCGCAGGTCGTCCATCACCTGCAACACTTCGTGCCGCTGCTCGCCCAGACCCACCATGATGCCGGACTTGGTGAACATCGTCGGGTCGATCTCTTTCACCCGCTGCAGCAGGCGGATCGAGTGGAAATAGCGCGCGCCGGGCCGCACCGACAGATAGCGCGAGGGCACGGTTTCGAGATTGTGGTTGAAGACGTCGGGCTTCGCCGCCACGACGATTTCGAGCGCCCCCTCCTTGCGCAGGAAGTCTGGGGTAAGAAGTTCGATCGTGGTGTTCGGGCAGCGCGCGCGGATGGCGCGGACGGTCTGGGCAAAATGCTCGGCGCCGCCGTCGGCAAGATCGTCGCGGTCGACCGAGGTGATGACGACATGGGAGAGCCCAAGCTTGAAGGTCGCCTCCGCCACATGCTCCGGCTCGGCGGCGTCAAGCGCGCCGGGCATGCCGGTCTTGACGTTGCAGAACGCGCAGGCCCGGGTGCAGGTGTCCCCCATGATCATGAAGGTGGCGTGCTTCTTGTCCCAGCACTCGCCGATATTCGGGCAGCCGGCCTCCTCGCAGACCGTGACGAGGCCATTCTCCTTCACGATGTTGCGGGTATCGGCATAGCCGCGTGTATTCGGCGCGCGCACCCGTATCCAGTCCGGCTTCGGCGGCGACAGCGCGTCGGGCCGGTTCACCTTTTCGGGGTGGCGCGGGCGCAACGGATTGGCTGAGATGGTGTCGATCAGGGTGACCATGGGAAATCTACGGATCTTTGGAACTGTTAGCTAATCCGTATTGCCCGAACCCGCAACCCGGCTCGCGCATGCTAGCAGAACGTGCAACATATGGGCAGCAATCCCCCGCGTTTCCCTCTGATTCCCACCAAAATGGTTCAAAATCCCAGACTGCCAGGCGAAGCACCGATCCGCCTCGGCAAGACGCTCAAACGCTCATTCTTTGGCCGCAGCGTGCATGAGGTCGCGCCCGACCTGATCGGTGCGACCCTGCTCTTCAATGGCGTCGGCGGCCTCATCGTGGAGGTGGAGGCCTATCACCACACCGATCCGGCGGCCCATTCCTATCGTGGGCCGACAGCGCGCAACCAGGTGATGTTCGGCCCGCCCGGATTTGCCTATGTCTATCGCTCTTACGGCATCCACTGGTGCGTGAACTTGGTCTGCGAAGAAGCAGGCTCGGCGAGCGCCGTGCTGATCCGCGCGCTGGAGCCCACGCATGGGATCGCGACGATGCGGCGGCGGCGCCATCTCAAGGAAGTGCACGCGCTATGTTCCGGTCCGGGAAAGCTGACCGAAGCACTCGGCATAACGATTGAGCACAACGCCCTGCCGCTCGATCAGGCACCGTTCTCGCTGCACGCGCGCGTCGGCAGTGTCGAAGTTGTCGCAGGCGTGCGAATCGGAATCACCAAGGCAATCGATCTTCCTTGGCGTTACGGCATGAAGGGCTCGAAATTCCTGAGCAAGCGGTTTCCAGTTTAAGTTGAACTTGAAGCGCCATCGTAACGAGATGCGCATCAACAATCGCAACATCGACGCAATCCTGTCACGACGCGCCCACGTTGCGTGTGCAGACTGAGCGCGCGTGCTTCGCTGCACGCGTGTGAGTTGCTTATGAATTGTGCTCTGCTGAAAAGACGGAACACAACGCGGGTGAACAAGTCCTGCGCAGAATGCTGGCCACCGAAACAGCGAAATAGAAAACATAGAAACTAAAACTAAAGGAGCTGTACCGATGGCGGGCCCGTTTACTGTCCAAGGATTCGGATTCCCTTCCAACTACAATGGAGCATTCGTCACGAGCGCGGCGCGCGATGCCATGCAGGCAATCGCGGACACCAATGCAAATTCGATCGAGCTTGCGCCTCGGCTCTTCACGAACACAAGGCATTCGGACGACGTGTTCGCCGATCCCGGCAAGACCGAGAGCGACGCCAACATCCTTAAGGCCATCGCGGATGCGCAGGCGCTCGGCCTTTCGGTTTCGCTCAAACCCATGGTCTCGGCCCTCGATGGCTCGCTTGCACATGTGCTGACACCGGACGATCCCGCCGCCTTTTTCGCGTCATACAAGACCGAAATCGTTCACATGGCGGAACTCGCCCAGCAAGCCGGCGTCAGCATGTTGGTGATCGGCAATGAGCTCGCCAAGCTCTCCGGTCCCGAATATCGCGACCAATGGGTGGACATCATCAATGCCGTGCGCGCCGTGTATCACGGCGAAATCACCTACGCCGCCGCCACCGACGAAGCCATCAATGTCAGCTTCTGGGACAAGGTCGATGTCATCGGCGTCAACGCCTATCCGCCGCTGACGACCGACCGCGATCCGACGGTCCAGGAAATGGTCAACGCGTGGAACACCATGTCCTCCGATGACTATTGGGCGAAAGTGATGGATCACAAATCGCCGGTCGATTTCTTCCACTCGCTTGCCCTTCAGTACGGCAAGCAGGTGGTCTTCACCGAGACCGGCTATCGCAGCGTGGACGGCACCAATATCAGCCCGGGCGGCTGGGCCGGAAGCTCGACGCCGGATGTCCAGGAGCAATATGACGCGTTCAACGCCTTCTTTCAGGTCTGGGGATCGGAAGGCGGGAGCTGGTTCAGGGGCGCATCGATCTGGAACTGGGATGCGAACAACAAATATTCGGAACTCGGCTACTCGCCGCAGGGCAAGCCGGCGCAGGGGCTCATCACAGAGTGGTATGGCGGCGAGCGTCAGCCGCCCGGCCAGACGCTGACGGGCTCTCCGGCGGCCGATCTGATGGATACCGGCGGCGGCAATGACGTTCTGTCGGGTGGCGCCGGCAACGATACGATCAAAGCCGGCGCCGGCAACGATACCATCAGGGGCGGCCCCGACACGATTCCGAAACTGACGGAAACCACCGTCACGGTGACGGGCTACAGCTCCGTCGTCGACGGCATCGGCGCCCAGATGCAGCTTCTGGTCAATGGCCAGCAGGTCGGCAACACGGTCGAGTTCCACAATGCGACCAATCCAGCCGGCTTCCAGACCTTCACTTTCACGTTCGCCAATCCCGCGGCAATCTCAAGTCTCGATCTCGCCTTCATCAATGACATCGCGGGCGCCAGTGGCGACCGCAACCTCTACATCAAGGACATCACGGTTAACGGCGAGCATCTGTCGGCCGCCGACGCGGTCAATCCGAGCTCGCCGGGAACCTGGAATCTCTATCAGAACAAGGCGATCCACTATGACATGAGCGGCCGCCAGGACTTGTTCTTCGGCGCGTCGACCGACAATGACGTCATCGACGGTGGTCCGGGCAAGGACGTGATCTACGGCGGCGCCGGTGCCGACGTGATCCATGGCGGCGCCGGTGACGACACGATCGATGGCGGACCCGGCATTGCGACCGCGACCGATCAACTCTACGGCGACGATGGCAACGACATCATCAAGGCCGGCAATGCCGATACCGGCGCCCTGCTCGACGGCGGCGCCGGCAACGATCAGCTCTATGGCGGATGGGCCACCAATGTCATCAAGGGCGGCGACGGTAATGATTACCTGTCCAGCGGCGGCGGCAACGACACCCTTTACGGCGGCGCCGGCAATGACTCGATGAAGGGCGGTCCGGCGGCGACCCAGATGTTCGGCGATGACGGCAACGACACGCTGATGGGCGGAACCGGCAACGAGCTCCTGTACGGCGGCAGCGGCGACGACCGGCTCAATGGCGGCGGCGGTAACGATACGTTGTCAGGCGGCGCGGGCAACGACACTTTCATGTTCGCCCCCGGCTTCGGCAAGGATGTCATTCTCGACTTCCAGAACACCGATGGCGCGCAGGATCTGATTCAGATCAACCGCACGGTCTTTGCCGATTTCAACGCCGTGCAGTCGCACATGGCACAAAACGGAACGAGCGTGGTGATCACCTTCGACGACAACAACTCGGTCGAGATCAGGAACACGACGCTCGATCAGCTCCACGCGAGCGACTTCACGTTCGTCTAAGCGAGCTTTCGCCACGGATTGTAGGGTGGGCAAAGCGCAGCGTGCCCTCCCTACAACTTCTCTCAAGATGCCTTCTTCAGCCGCTCGAGCGCCTCGAGGATCTTTGCCTTGCGCTCCAGCGCCGCCTCGCGCTTTTCCTTTTCCTCTTCGACGATCTCTTCTGGCGCGTTGGCGACGAACTTCTCGTTGGAAAGCTTGGCGTCGACGCGCTTGATGTCGGCGTCGGCCTTGGCGATTTCCTTCTCGAGCCGCGCGCGCTCGGCGCCAAGATCGATCACGCCCTTCAGCGGCAGCGCCGCGACCTCGCCCCGCACCAATAGCTGCACGGCGCCTTCCGGGGCAGCATCGGCAAAGGAGATGTCGGCCAGCCGCGCCAGCCGCTTGGCGACATCGTTCCAGCGCTGCCCCCGCGCCTTTGTCTCAGCGGAAGCGTCCACAAGCACCAACGGGGTCAACGTGGACGGTGGGATGTTCATCTCCGCGCGCACCGAACGGATCGCACTGACGAGATCGACCACCCAGCCGATCTCGGCCTCGGCTTCAGGGTCGCTGAATTCCTCGGGGTCATCTTCCAACGCGCCGATCACGGGCGGGATGAGCGCGTCGGTCGGCCCTGCCAGCGAAAGCGTGGCGATCTGCTCAGGCGTTAGCGCGCGCGCCTTGCGCGGCCATGGCGCCAGCGCCAGAACACCGTCGCGCTTCGCCGTGACGGCCCAGAGCTCCTCGGTGATGAACGGCATGAACGGGTGCAGCAGCTTCAGGATCTCGTCGCGCACCCATGCGATCATGGCGCGGGTCTCGGTCTTCGCGGGTCCGTCCTCGCCCATCAACAGCGGTTTGGTCAGCTCGACATACCAGTCGCAGAACACGTTCCAGACGAAGCGGTAGACCGCGCCTGCCGCGTCGTTGAAGCGGTACGCCTCGATCGCTTCGGTCACTTCGCGAGCCGCAAGCGTGGTCTCATGCATGATCCAGCGATTCAGCGTCTCCTTCACGCTGGTTGGATCAAATCCGGCCGTCAGGGCGGCGCCATTCATCTCGGCAAAACGGCAGGCGTTCCAGAGCTTGGTGGCGAAGCTGCGATAGCCGTCGACGCGCTGCGTCGACAGCTTGATGTCGCGCCCCTGCGCCGCCATCGCCGCCAGCGTGAAGCGCAGCGCGTCGGCGCCGTATTCGTCGACCAGATGCAGAGGATCGATGACGTTGCCTTTCGACTTCGACATCTTGGCGCCCTTCTCGTCGCGGACGAGGGCGTGCATATAGATGGTCGAGAACGGCACCTCCTTCGTGAAGTGAAGGCCCATCATCATCATCCGCGCCACCCAGAAGAAGATGATGTCGAAACCGGTGACCAGCGTGTTGGTCGGATAGTAGCGCTGCAGCTCCGGCGTCTCGTCCGGCCAGCCAAGCGTCGAGAACGGCCACAGCGCGGACGAGAACCAGGTGTCGAGCACGTCTTCATCGCGGGTGATGAAGCCCTCGCGCTTGGCGGGGTCCACCGCCATGTCGTGGCCCTGCTCCGGCGTGATGACTTCCTGCTCGACGTAGTAGCCGAGCGCGTTGCCCACGGCCTCTTCCTCGGTCTCGGCGACGAACACCTTGCCGTCGGGCCCGTACCACGCCGGGATCTGATGGCCCCACCAGAGCTGGCGCGAGATGCACCAGGGCTGGATGTTCTCCATCCATTCGAAATAAGTCTTTTCCCAGTTCTTCGGCACGAAGCTGGTTTCGCCCGCGCGCACGGCCGCGATCGCCGGCTGCGCCAGCGTGTTGGCGTCGACGTACCATTGGTCGGTGAGGAACGGCTCGATGACCACGCCGGAACGGTCGCCATGCGGAACCATATGCGTGTTCGGCTCGATCTTCTCGAGAAAGCCGAAATCCTCCAACCGCGCGACGAGCTGTTTGCGCGCGGCAAAGCGCTCGATGCCATGGAATTCCTCGGCGAAATGCAGCGCGCCCTCGGGCAGGCCGCGCAGATAGTCCTCGTTGCCGACAAGCGAGAGCTTGCCTTCCTGGTCGAGCACGCTGATCCGCGGCAGCCCGTGGCGGTTGCCGATCTCGAAGTCGTTGAAGTCGTGCGCCGGCGTGACCTTCACAGCGCCAGAGCCCTTCTCCGGATCGGAATAATCGTCGGCCACGATCGGAATCTTGCGGCCGACCAATGGCAGGATCACGTGGCTGCCGACCAGCGCACTGTAGCGCTCGTCGTCCGGATGCACGGCCACCGCGGTATCGCCGAGCATGGTTTCGGGACGGGTCGTCGCGACCACGATGAAGCTTGCGGGATCGTCGGGGCTGAACGCCCTGCCCTCGAGCGGATAGCGCAGGTACCACAGATGGCCCTTGACCTCGACCTGCTGCACCTCGAGATCGGAGATCGCGGTGAGCAGCTTCGGGTCCCAGTTGACCAGCCGCTTGTCCTTGTAGATCAGCCCTTGGCGGTGGAGTTCGACGAACACCTTCACGACGGCGCGCGACAGGCCCTCATCCATCGTGAAGCGCTCGCGCGACCAATCGCAGGAGGCGCCCAGCCGCTTGAGCTGGTTGATGATGGTGCCGCCGCTCTCGGCTTTCCATTGCCAGACCCGGTCGAGGAATTTGGCGCGGCCCATCTCGCGACGGCCCGGCTCCTGCCGTTCCATCAACTGCCGCTCGACCACCATCTGGGTGGCGATGCCGGCATGGTCGGTGCCGGGCTGCCAGAGCACGTCGCGTCCGCGCATGCGCTCGAAGCGGCAGAGGATGTCCTGCAGCGTATTGTTCAGCGCATGTCCCATGTGCAGCGAGCCCGTCACGTTCGGCGGCGGGATCACGATGGTGAACGGCGCGGCGTCGCGCCGCTCGGGGCGGCCGGCCTTGAAGGCGCCACTCTCCTCCCAGACGCGGGACATCCGGCTTTCGATATCGGCAGGCTGGTAGTTTTTCTCGATCATGGCACTACAAATGGGGATGTTTGAGAGCGCTAAAAAGCCGTCCGGACGCGCCAAGTCAACCGGACTGGCGCGTCCAAACCGCCATAACACCCATTAGGGATGGCTGAATTGAGGGGGCTTCGCGGCCCGGGCGGCTAACGCCCCCGCGAAACCCGCTCGATCTCGGCTTTCACGATCCGCTCGACCAGCCCCGGCAGGTTGTCGTCCAGCCATGATTTGAGCATCGGCCGCAGCATTTCCTTGACCAGGTCCTCCAGCGTCCGTGCATTGTTGCTGAGCACGGTATTGGCCAGCGAATTGAACGCGCTTTCGACCGCGTTCATGGTCGTGCGCGACAGGATTGGCTGCTGACCATAGGAGGAACTCTCGGTCGCTGGCTCATAGGCTGGCTGCCGCGGTGGAGACGGCGGTGGCTTGGTGGCTTCCGTGAATTCGATGTCGTCCTGCGGTTCAACTTTCTGAAAGGTCGGTGGCGGCGGCTTGGGCGTCGGCGTCGGTGCCGGATCCGGCAGGGCCATTTCGTCAGTCAGTTCGAATACGTCGCCGTCGGGTTGCGGCGGCCTGACTTCGGCCTCCTGCGTCGCCTCATCGAGGCTTGCCAGCATGGCGTCGATGTCGTCCTGGCTGTTCGTTTTGGCTGGTGGTGGCGCCGGCGCAGGTTTTGGCGCTGCTGGCGCCGACTTCGCCGCTGCGGGAGTCGGCGGCGGCGGAATGTCCTTCACCACCGGCTTGGGGGCCGGCGCGGCGGCGACCGCTGGTTTCTCCGGCGTCGCAATGCTTGCCGGCCTGTCGTTTGCGGGTTTATCCGCGGAAGCGGGCTTGGCCTCATCATCGGCAATGATGCGACGGATCGACGCCAGAATCTCCTCCATGGAGGGCTCTTGGACCTTTGCAGGTTGCGTCATTTCCGACTCCACATCGAAATTATCCTACACCAAGCCACACGAGATTCGGCGGTTCCGGATGAAGCGGCCGGAATTTTTCATCGCTCGAGTCCGGACTTGTCCCCAGATCAACGGTTACCGGTGCGTTGCACGCGGTGCGTTCGCCCTCACGGCAACCGATCCGCAGCGATGGACGCAAAAAGCCGTTGCGAATCGTTGTGTTGCCTATGGAAACGGTATGTCAGGGCAACAATCGATTGCAAGCAACGCGCTTCGAAGTTTTGCGGCGTCTTCATGACCGCCACGCGACATATGGAGTCGGCGGTCGCGCGCGGGACAAACGAGTGCTCAGAAATGCGATGGGCCCGCTAGCAAGCGGGCCCATCTGTCTATTTAGAGCAATATGCGGAAGCGACGATCAGCGGCCGTCGGGCGTTCGAACCCCGGCCCAGCTATCACGCACCTGCTGGTAGTGAACGCTCGCATCGTAGGTTTGGGTCGGCAGGTTGAGCACCTGGGGCTGCAGCCGGCCCACCGCCTGCAGCACGCTGTAGGAAGCAACGACACGGTCATGCTGCGCGATGACCAGAGCGTTGCGGGCGTTGACCAGCGCCTGCTGCGCGTTCAGCACGTCGAGCGTGGTGCGCTGTCCGGCCTTGGCTTCCTCGCGCACGCCGTTGAGCGCAATCTCGGATGCCGTCACCTGCGCCTGCGCCGAAGACACCTGGGCCTTACCAGCCACCAACTGGCCCCATGCCGTGACGACATTGGCTCGGGCCTGGTCGCGCGTCTGTTCGAGCACAAGGCGCTGCTGGGCCAGCGATTCCTTGTTTTGGCGGATCAGCGAATATTCGGCACCGCCCTGGTATATTGGCACCGCAATCTGCGCGATCGCCGACGCCTGGAACTGGCGCTGGATGACCAGCGTCTGATCGTAGGCCTGCTGCGCGCTCGCCTGCAGCGTCACGCTCGGAAAGAGCGCGCCCTCAGCGATCTTGACGTTGAGGAAGTTGACGTCGACGCCAAACATCGCCGCGGTCACGTTCGGGTTCTGCGTCAGCGCGAGTTCGATGGCGGCATTGAGGGTCGGCGGCAGGAAACGGTCGACCGGTGAGCCCGGCGCGAGATTCGTCGGCTCGCTGCCGATGATGCGCCGGAAGTTGGATCGCGTCGTGGTCAGTTGCGATTCGGCCGTGAGCTGCTGCGTGCGGCCGGCGGCAAGTTGCGCCTCCGATTGCGCGACGTCGGTGCGCGTCACCTCACCGACATTGAACCGGTCGCGGGTCTGCTTGAGCGTCTGCTCGAGCACGCGTGTGTTGCTGCGCTGAACCTCCACGATCGCCGCATCGCGCAGGTAATCCATGTAGATCGAGGCAGCGCTGAACAGCACGGTCTGCTCGATATTCCGCAGCGCTTCGCGCGAGCCGGAGACCTGGCTCTCTGCGGCCCGCGTTCGGTTGCCGGTCTGAAATCCATTGAACAGGGTCTGCGAAATCGTGGCGCCGACGGCGCGCGGGACCTGCGTTCCATGCGCAGCCACCCCACCCGAGATGGCATCGGTATACTGATAACCGCCGCTCGCCGTGATCGACACTCTCGGCCGGTAGCCCGACAACGCTTGCGGCACGTTTTCGTCGGTGGATCGCACAAAGGCGCGCTGCGCATTGAGTTGCGGATTGGTCTGATAGGCGCGAACCAATGCGGCCTCGATCGTGTCGGCCAGGGCCGGCGTCGGTCCCATGCACGCCAACAAAAGGACCGCTGCCGCGGCTCCGGTGACAACCTTCACCCCACGCATCCCCAATAATCCATCCATTGCTATTCACCACCCGGCTCGAGACCATGAACCGGGCGCCGCTTCGATCGAAGTGAGTCCCGCCTCACCTTATTCCGCAGCTAGGCTGGACGGAACTACCTCGCAACGGAACCCGGTGGAAACTCTTCACGTGGGGCAAACGGGCCACACTTCTGATTCAGAACGGGATTTTAACGCTTCGAATCGCCACCAAGCCGCCACCATACGAACTCCCTCGCTTCGCGCCGGCCGTGAATCCGCCTTTAGTTGTGAATCCGCATTCGCCGGAACGCCTGGAAAGAGGCCCTCCTCCCTCCGGGACGATGCATCTTATTAGAACACGAAAGCCGGCAAGCGCTCCAGGCCCGGCAGGAGCGGCGCCACGGCATCGAATAGCGGCCGATGCCCGAAATCCCCGTGGGTATGTGTCACGACGGCGGCCCGTTGCGGCTGCGACAAGGCAAACACCCCGACCAATCGCCCACCCTCGCGGAGCTGCTCGTAGAGTTCCTGCGGCACGATCTCGGTGGCACCATTGAGGAAAATGACGTCGAACGGCGCGTCCGCGACATCGCCCTTCGCCGCCGGCGCCGCGCGCACGGTCACGTTGGCGGCACCGGTCCCCGCAAGCGCGACCTTGGCCTGGTCGGCGAGCGCGGGCTCGCTTTCGGTGGCGAACACCTCCCCGGCGAGCCGTGCGACCACGGCAGCCGCGTAGCCAGTCGCGCAGCCGACGACCAGAACGCGGTCAGTCGAATTGATCTCAGCCGCCTGCAGCATCTTCGCCATCACGGCTGGCTTGATCAGGTAGCGCTTCGTCGCGCCGCCCTCGCTGACATCGAGGTCGAGATCGAGATAGGCCAGCGCGCGCTTGCTTTCGGGAACGAAGGCCTCGCGCGGCACGGCAAGCATCGCATCGAGAATACGCGCGTCGGTGACGTCACTGGTGCGCACCTGGCCATCGACCATTTTCTGGCGCGCGGTCGAGAAACCGGACATGGGCTGAAACCTGCAAGTCGCGCGGCGCGGCCGCGACGGGAGTGAGACCGCCCGTCTTTTGGAACAAGCAGGATCAAAACGCAACACGCCCGATGGGCCATACCGGCCCCGCGCGTTCTTGCAGGGGAACAGCGCCTATTCGATCGCGACGGCAAGCCGGCCGATCAGCCTCGCAGCTTCGTCAAGATACATGGAATCGTGCTCTTCGACGATCTGCGCGAGCCGCTGAAGGCATTCGTCGTCGCTCATGGTCGGGATATCGCTCGGGACGATCGAGGGTGTTGTTTTCGGCACCTCGGTGTCGAAGACGGCCATGGAATCACCTCGCAAGGAGCCCTGCTTAACCAAAAATCGACGATGAATGAGTCGATTTGGCGGCTGTCCGCATCAAATCCGCAAAGCGCCACGCGGATGTGACTGAGTCGCGCCCGTCAGGACGAGTCGAATCTGGAGGTTGGATGCGAATCCGCCTTGCCGGGCCGCGCAAGCGCGAAACCAAGAGCTTAGGAAATTCGGCTAACAGCTCGATTTAATTGAGAGATTGGCTCCCCGGGCTGGATTCGAACCAGCGACCATTCGATTAACAGTCGAATGCTCTACCGCTGAGCTACCGAGGAATGGGCGAAACCGGCGTTTCGCTTGCGGTCAGCCCTATAACAAAGCCTTCCCAGCTTGCAAAGGACCAAATGGACCCCTCCGCACAGTTCGAAGAGATAACGGCGCGAACCACCGGGCTGCTCGGCAATCGCCATTTCAGGGCTTCAGGTCGAATCTGGCCTGTCCGGTCCTTGGATCGGCCGGGACGGAAAGATGCTGGTGGATCATCTTCCATTGCCCATCCTTCTTCTGAAACACTCTCGTGCTTCGCGACCAATTCTCGATCTCCGGCGCTGAAGCTGAGCGGTAGCGCATGCGGTTGAGGCCCCACGCGATGGCAATGTCATCGCGCACGATCACCTGAAGATCAGGAATGTCCCATTCGAAGTCGCCCTTGATCAGGTCGAAGCCCTGCTGGCAGACTTCGCGAATGGCATCGATACCGCGGTACTGAAGTGGCGCGACATGTTCATAGGAGTGAATATCGGGATCGAGAGGACGCATGGCGCCGTCGATGTCCAGCGCCGATGAAGTGCGCAGCCAGTCGGCGAAAAGAGCGCGGAGCTCCTGCTCGTCCGCTGCATTCCTGATCATATGCTTCTCCTTTCAGGTGGTGACGTTCGAGCTTGTCAGGCGGGCGGCGAGTTTGTCGAAGCATTCCTGCCAGCCCTCGGCATTGCCGTCGCGGCGCAGACTGCTGTCGTAGCCAACCTGATGGAACGTCATGTCAGTGCCGCCGCGTGAAGCCTTGAAGGTGACGGTGATCAGAGTCTCCGGTCCTGAGTGGGCGCCATCGACCTGGGTCAGGGTCAGCGCGAGCAACTTCCCCGGCACCATTTCCCGGAACTCACCGCGCTCGAAATAGACGTGCCCGGTCGAGGAGCGAAAATCGACCCGCCACTTTCCTCCCGGCCGTGCGTCAATCTCGCAGCCAGTGACCTCGTAGCCGTCGGTTGCAAACCAATGCCGGATCTGTTCGGCTTCAATCCAGTTGCGGTAGACGAGCTCGGGCGGGGCCGGAAACCAGCGTTGGATGGTGGCGCCCAGCGGCTTCTCCTCCAAGGTCACCTTGCCTCTCTCCATTATTCTCCTCCCGTTTGCTTCGCCAGATGGGTTTCGAGCTTGTCGAAGCGCTGCAGCCAGAGCTTGCGATAGTTGGCGAGCCAGGAATCGATCTCGATCAGCGGACTGGCGACGATCCGCGACGGACGCCGCTGGGCATCGCGGCCCTTCGTCACCAGGCCCGCCGCTTCCAACACGGCGACATGCTTGGAGACAGCCCGGGGCGTCAGCGCGAACGGCTTGGCCAGTTCGGCGACCGAGGCCTCGCCTTCCAACAGCCGCGCAAGGATTGCCCTGCGCGTCGGATCAGCCAGCGCGCCAAACGTGGCGCTCAACGTGTCTTGGGTTGGCATATCTGGAACCAAATAGTTCTGGAACTGATTGGTTCCTATATGAGCGTGCACCTTTCGTCAAGGGCGCACGCGTTCGAATCGCTTGAGCCGATCGCTCAGCTTTCGGCCGTTGGATGAATCTCCTAATGGGATTTCATCCGCCTAATGGAGCCCGCATGTCTGGTTCGAGCAAATTTGCTGTCGACGGTTTCACAACCATCCCGGCGCTCTTTGAAGAGCCGGACTTGCAAGAGATCGAAAAGCAGGTTCACCACCGGCTCGCACAGCCGCATGATCCGATGATGAACCGCGTTGGGAACGATCTCGTCCCGTTGCGCTGGAATGATCCAATCGTCACGCGCTTGCTCTGCCGGACATCCGTGCTCGGTCGGATCAGATCTACAGTCGCGGCTGACGACCTGCGCTGGATTTCGGCCTACATCTCATCCAAAGGCGCCTCTACGCCTGCGCTGCTATGGCACCAGGACTGGTGGTGCTGGGACCACTCCATCAGTTTCGCGCCGACCGCCCCGCAGATCGCAATCCTGTGCTACCTCTCAGACACGAGTGACCGGACGGGCGCATTGCGAGTTCTTCCGGGTTCTCATCTGCGCAGTCTGCCGATCCACTCCGACCTGCCCGAGCCGCATAGTGCGGCCGCCGAGCAGTTGGCGCCCGACCACCCTGCTCTCAGTAACCATGAAGGACAGATCACGCTCAATCTGCGCCGTGGCGATGCAGTGGCGGTGGACTATCGTCTCCTCCATGGAACGCATCCAAATCGCAGCCTTTCACGGCGCGATGCGCTGCTGTTTTCTTTCACGCCGAATTGGCGCTTTCTTCCTGACTCCATTCGCGCGCATCTCGCAATGCATCCGGCCCTGCCAAGTGCTGCTGAATGGCCCACCATCGCCGAGTGGGGAGAAGATCTCTTTCCACGATACGACGGCACGCCGACTTCCCTGCAGATCAATAGAATAGCGCCGTCGCGCACATAGCGTTCACAGCGTCACGTCGCGTTCGATGCAACGGGATGACTTTGTGCCAAGCGCGCCTTGAAACTCGGCACATCATGTAATATACGAAGTTACATGATGCGAGACCGCCGCTCCTCCTCCGTGCTTCATACTCTTTTGCGCATGGCTGAGCCCGGCGAAGCGCTGAACGCCGTTTTGGACGGAGCTTTCGCCGAAGCAGAGGCGCTACTGCTCGATCGCTTCGGCGCCATCACCATCGCCGATCTCAGTGCGGAATTCTCGCGGCGTCATGTGGCGCACAAGGAAAGGAACCGAAATGCTTCATGACGTGATCGTCATTGGCGGCAGCTACGCCGGCATGGCTGCGGCCCTTCAATTGTTGCGCGCCCGGCGCAAGGTGCTCGTCGTTGACGCAGGCGTCCGGCGCAACCGGTTCGCCTCGGAATCCCATGGCTTTCTTGGTCAGGACGGGGTCGATCCGGCCGAGATCGCGCGCACTGCACGAGAACAGCTCACGGCCTATCCGACGCTCACATGGCTCGAGGGAACCGCTACCGACGCCAAGCGGCAAGAAGATGGTTTCGCGGTGACAACAGCCGACGGCGAGTTCTATCGTGGCAAGAGGCTTATCCTTGCCACCGGCGTCAGCGATGCACTCCCTCATCTTGATGGGCTCGCCGAGCGCTGGGGCAGTAGCATCTTTCACTGCCCCTATTGTCACGGATATGAACTGAATGAGGGACGGATCGGTGTAATCGCCACGAGCCCCGACGTGCTCCATCACGTCGTTCTGTTTACGGAATGGGGAGACGTGACGCTCATGCTCAACGGTGCCTTCGAGCCGGACGCGGACGCCCGCGCCGAGCTTGCTGCGCGGGGCGTCGTGATCGAGACAGGTCCTATCGCAGGCATCGAAGGCCACGCAGACGTGAGGCTGCAAGACGGACGCGTCCTGCCTTTCGCCGGCCTGTTCACGGCAACGCGCAACGCGCCCTCCACGCCATTGGCTGAGACGCTTGGCTGCGAATTGGAAACGACTCCGTTCGGCACCCAGATCCGAACCGACGAGACCAAGCAAACGACGGTGCGCGGCGCCTTTGCCTGCGGAGACGTCGCGCGAGCACCGCATTCGGTATCGCTTGCGGTCGGCGATGGCGCAATGGCGGGGGTGCATGTGCACCGTTCACTGGTGTTTTGAGGGGCCCGCATTGGGGAGCGGTCCAGCAATGTAGCGAGATAACGGACGTTTGCGACGAACGCGCGTCGGGGACGCTATTTCCGTGCGTAATGCACTCCGCTCCAACCGCTTGCTCGCGCCACAACACCCTGTGGTTATGGGTCCTCGCTTTCGCGAGGACGACGGCGTGGCGGGCCGCGCGATCAATCGTGAATGCGCCGGCACTCACGGCCGGCGGCACACCAGATCGATCTCGATCAGCGCGTCGTAAGCAAGCCCGGTGACGCCGACGCAAGTGCGTGCCGGCAGGCGGTCCGGCGGGAAATAGCTGCGATAGGTTTCGTTCATGGCGGCGTAGTCTTCCTTGAAGCGCGTAAGATAGATGCGCGACATCACGATGTGCTCGAAGCCGAGACCGAGACCCTCGAGCACAACGCGCAGATTTTCCATCACCGCCTTGGTCTGCGCGACGATGCCGTCGGGCAATACGCCGGGACTAGCGGGCGTGTCTGGCATCTGGCCTGTGACGAAGATAAAGCCGTCGGCCTCGACAGCGTGGCTGAAGGGCGCGACGGGCTTTGGCCCGCCTGCGATCATGTGGAATTTCAATGTCGGTATCCTTCTGTTATCGCGACAGTGCCGCATCCTCGAACAACCGCTTGCTCAGGATCGCATGCACACCCCAATTGCCGTCGACGACCTGGGTGACGCCGAAATCGACCGCTGCCGACATCAGCGCGATCGCCTCGTCCTCGCTGAGACCTTTGATGTTCATCAGGAAGCGCCGCATCTTGCGGAAGGCGTCCTTCATCGCAAGGTCGAGCGAGGACGTCGCATAGACTTCGCTCTGCCCGTGCGCGCCGAACTCGGCGAGATAGTTCGGATGGCTGAAGCCGGTCAGCACCCAATCGGTCGCGGTCTCGATCAGGGGATAGCTGAGATCGGCAAACGGTTGGCCAGCCAGATTGCCTTTCTTGTGCAGGATCACCTGGAACGTGCCGGTCATCGAGCATTCGATCGCCGTTCCGCTCAACTCGCCATCGCCCTGGGCGGCATGGGGATCGCCGACCGAGAGCAGCGCGCCTGGCACCGAGACCGGAAGATAGACGGTCGCCCCCTTGCCGAGCCGCCAATTGTCCAGATTGCCGCCGAAATAGGACGGCGGTACGGAATCGACGAAATCAACTTCGCGCGGCGCGACCGCGATCACGCCGAAATGCGGCCGGAGCGGAATGCGGATGCCGTCGAGCACGGCGTGGCGGCGCCTCACCGAACCAGGTGCGACGGGAATGCCGGGATAATCGTAGGTCGTATGAACCACGCCGAATGGATCGGTCTGCGGCTCCCAGCGGTAGGAATAAAGCGCGCGCGCATGCGGTGTTTCGTCGTGGTCACCTTCGTGACCCGCGAAGTAGATTTCGTAGATCGTCACCGCCTCGCGCGGCTTGGGGCCGGCGAGCAACTCGTTGTAGTGATAGCCCCACCAGGCCGCGACGCTGGAGCCGAATACCCTGCCCTCATAATGCGGATTGCGGCTCGGCCGCGGCACGATATCGAGGATGCGCACCTCCAGGACATCGCCGGGCTGTGCATCCTTGACCGCGATCGGGCCGGTGCAGATATGCACGCCGAACCCCTCGCCCGCGCCGCGCCCGAACACCGAGGCATCCATCGGACCGGCGCCGCGCCGGTCGACGTTCTTGCGGTCATTGGTCCAGCCGAACACGCTTTCGGCGCCGGCATCACCCGTGATCATTCTTTCAGGATCATCAGACGCATGCTGGGTCAGGGTTTCGATCGTGATCGTGTCGCCGGAATTGATCTCGGCTTGCGGCGCAAGCGTGCGGCTGAAGTAGCCCCAATGCACGCGGTTCGCGTCGACGGAGAGATGATGGTGGGCCGCGCGATGCTCCCGTTCGCCTTCGTGCGCCGGCCCCGTTGCGACGGCGGCCATATTCCTTCCGACGCTCGATGGCTGATGCGTTCGCAGTTGCGCAAGCGCCTCCTGCGGCCAGCCGCGCTGACCCGCGGCGATCGACGACGGCGCCGCGCGCTCGGCCTCCTGCTGGCGAAACTCGCGCGGTGGCAGACCAAAGCGATGACGGAAGGCGCGGCTGAAATGCGCGGAGTCGCTAAAGCCGTACCGATAGGCGATCTCCGAGATCGATCGATGCGCCTCCGCCAGGTTCGACAGATCAGCCCAGGCGCGCTGCAGCCGCCGCTCGCGTACATAGTGCGAGAAATTGTCGCCGACGCCCTCGAACAGCTTCTGCAGGTAGCGCTCGGAAATCCCTTCGGCCTGCGCGACACGCGACGGCGCAAGCTCGGGATTGTCGAGGTTGCGCTCGATGGTCTGGCAAATCCGGTGCAGGATCGCCGCTTGCGTGGCGGTACCGGCGACCTCTGAGGCGGGAGAGGTGGACTGGTGCGCAAGCGTCAAGAGAAGATCGACGAGGCTTTGCGCAATGGCCGCCCATTCGATGTCGCTCAGCGTTTCCAGGGTGCGGGAGGTTGCATCCAGCAATCGCGAGAACACATCGGCAAGGCCGGCGGGCGCGACGACGCGGGCTTCGGACGCGATCGGCCTGCCGATGAGGCGGCCGTGCCGCGCTTCGGCTGCAACAGAGAGGATGATCGCGCGCATATCGCGCTGGAACATCAGGCTCCAGTCGCCATGCCGCGGCAGCAGCAGGAGATGGCCAACGGGAACGATACGGTGGCTCGCGCCTTGCCGCAGCATCACGCCGTCCTCGATCGGGAGCAGCGCGATCGGCAATCCCTCGCCCGATTGCGGCAGCGGCGCGATCCCCTGCGATCCCGCCGCGATCCGGGTCAGCGCCACGCCTACGGCGTTGCGATGCGAGGCCGTCGCGTGACCGTCGTCGAATGCGCTTGCGGAAGCCGGCTGCAGGCCGACCGCAGCCAGGACGTCCCGCCATGCCTCCAGGCGGTCGTCTCGCGCGTAGGATTCACTCGTGAACGGACGGAAGCTCATCGGTTCGACCCAATCAGAGCCGATCGAAGCAACCCGCGTGCCAGACAAGCGCAGTCCTCCGCCAAAATGGCGGCGTCAAAACGACGCCGGCAAATTCAACCCACGATCAAAAGCGGTCCATTCTCAAGGCATTAGTCGCACCTGAAGACGTTCTTGCGGATCGTGCCGTGCACGCCCCAATTGGCGTCGACCACCTGGGTAACGCCGAAATCGGCGCCGACCGACATCAACGAGATCGCCTCGTCTTCGCTCAGCCGGTGCACGGTCATCAGGAACCGCCGCAGCTTGCGGAACGCGTCTCGCATCGCACGGTCGAGGCTGGAATGGTTGGCAATCTCGGTCTGCGCACCGGCGCCGAGCTCGGCGAGATAGTTCGGATAGGTGAAGCCATAGACCGACCAGGCATGGTCGGTCTCCAGCATCGGATGCGTGAGGCCCTCGAGCGCGGTTCCGCCGAGATCATTGTTCTTGTGCAGGATGAATTCGAAATCCCCGGTCAGCGAGGTCTCGATCGCGGTGCCGCCGAGTTCGCTGTCGCCTTGCGCGGCATGGGGGTCGCCGACCGAGAAGAACGCGCCGGGGACGGCCACGGGATAATACATCCGCGCGCCCTTCCCGATCCGCCAGTCGTCGATATTGCCGCCGGTATAGCTCGGCGGGATCGAGCTGACATAGTCGGCCTCCGACGGCGCCAGCCCCATGGTCCCGAAATGCAGCCGCGCCGGCACCTTGACGCCGGTGAGGATGTTCTCACGCTTGCGGATGGTCGCATGGTCGACCCGCACGCCGGGATAATCGATGGTGGCGTGCACGATGCCATCAGGGTCGGTCTGCGGCGTCCAGACGTAGTTGTAGACGGCCTTTGCGAACGGCTCGCCCGAGGCGTCGAGCTCGAAAATCGTGATCACCTCGCGCGGCTTCGGCTCTTCGATGAGATCGTGATAATGGAAGCCCCAATTGGCTGCGACGTTCGAGCCGAAGCAGCGGCCGGCGTGGCAAGCGCTGCAGCTCGGACGCGGCCTGATGTCGAGGATGCGCACCTCCAGGACATCGCCGCGCTCGGCGTTCTCGATCGCAACCGGCCCGGTCAAAAGATGCACGCCAAGCCCCTCACCCGCCCCGCGGATGAACGGCCCCTCGGTCGGGCCGGAGCCGCGGCGCGCCACGGCCTTATGCTCGCGCGTCCAGTGGAACACGCTCTCGGCGCCGGGATCGCCTGCGATCATCCGCTCGTAATCGTCATTGGCGTGATGGGTCAGCGTCTCGATGGTGGCGCGGTCGCCCGAGCGCAGCGTCAGCGCCGGCGCGACCTTCTTGCTGAAGTAGCCCCAGTGGACGGTGGCCGGCGAGACCGGCAGGGTAAAGTGCCTCATGCAAGTGCCTCTTCGGGGGATCGGAACGATCGAAGTTCTGGCGCGTGACGCTTCATCTCACCGGCTCCGGCGTCTTGTCGGCTTCCATCACGCTGAGGAAGCGCGCGGTGACGGGATGGCGCGGATTGGACAGCACCTCATGCGCCGGCCCCTCCTCCAGGATCCTGCCGCCGCTCAGGAAGGCGACGCGGTCGGCCACCTCATCGGCGAAGCGGATCTGATGCGTCGAGATGATCATGGTCAGGCCGTCGTCGATGGCGAGCCGCCGGATCACTTCCAGGACTTCGTTGACGAGTTCGGGATCGAGTGCCGAGGTCGGCTCGTCCAGAAGCAGCACGCTCGGGTTCGGCGCCAGCGCGCGGGCGATTGCCACCCGCTGCTGCTGCCCGCCCGACAGGTGCCGCGGCAGCGCATCAGCGCGATGGCTCAGGCCGACGCGGTCGAGCAGTTCGCGCGCGCGACGCTCGGCGTCAATTCGTGTCATGCCATGGACCCAGCGCAAGGGACCCGCGACGTTCTCCTTCGCCGTCAGGTGGCTGAACAGGTTGAACTGCTGGAACACCATGCCGACACCGACATTGGCGCGCTCATTGGCGATCGCGCGCGGCGAGAGCGGCCTGCCGTCGTCGTCGAAGCCGAGCCGCCGTCCCCCGACACGCACCGTGCCGGCATCCCAATTCTCCAGATGATTGATGCAGCGCAGCAGCGTACTCTTGCCGGAGCCGCTGGGTCCGAGCAGCGCGATGACCTCGCCGACGCGAACCGTGAGATCCAAGCCGTCGAGCACATCTTGCGCGCCATAGCTCTTGCGCAGATCCTTCACCTCGACGGCGACATTGTTGCGCGCGATCGTCGCGGTGCGTCTGGCACGCTCCGCCGGCGTCAGCGTCCTCGACAGCGGCGCCGGAATGTACGGCTCTATGCGTGCCGCAACGTCGACCGGCGGCGCAGTCTTCTCCGCAAGCTCCAGCTTGGTCAGGAGATCCACCCGACGCCAGGGCAGATAATCGGCGAGCGTGCGCTTACGTGAGGCACGATCGAGATCGAGCAACCATTCCAAGGCGAGCTGAATGCCGCTGATCGCGCCGGTCAACACGAGATAGATCAAGCCGGAGGCGAAGAAGATCGAGAAGAAATCGAAGGTCGAGGACGCAAGCTGCGTGCTTCGCAGCGTCAATTCCTGGACCGCGATCACGGAGGCCAGCGACGAATTCTTCAACGCGCTGACGGACTCATTGCCGAAGGCCGGGATCATGGTGCGGATCGCCTGCGGCGCGATCACCCGCCGCATCAGCACTGCCGGCGTCATGCCGAGCGCCTGTCCCGCTGATATCTGTCCGCGCTCGACGCCGAGCACGCCGGCGCGCAGCATCTCGGCAATGAATGGCGCCTCATTGCAGGCGAGCGCGAGGCCGGCCGCCAGCACGGCCGGCAGTTTGATGCCGATATGCGGCAGCGCGTCGTAGGCGAACACCATCTGCAGGATCAGCGGCGTGCCGCGGAAGATCACGGTGTAGCCACGCGCGATCGCCGACAGCCACCAGAGGTGGCTGAGCTGCATCCAGGCCAGGATCAGGCCGAGGATCAGCCCGCCTGCGAGCCCGAGGGCGGTCACCTCCAGGGTGAGCTCGATGCCCGCGAGCAGGTAAGGCAGGCTGAGATAGTGCAGGAACAGGGACATCAGTTGACGGTCAGCAGGCCCGGTTCCTTGAGATTGTCGGGATCAAGTCCCCACTTCTTGAGCAGCGCGAGCTGGTCGCCGGACTTGTAGATCTCCGTCAGTGCGGCCATCACCGCGTCGCGAAACTTCGGCTTGTCCTTGGGCACGGCAATGCCGACCGAGTACGGGATCGTCACCGCGATCGCCTTCTCGAGCTTGTCCGGATAGGCCTTCACCGCGTTGTCGACGGTGTTGACGTCGTTGATGTAGGTGTCGGCCCGGCCGGCCAGGATCGCCTGGATGCAGTTGGCGTTGTTGTCATAGAGCTGCAGCGTCGGCTCAGGCTTGCCGGCAGCTTTGCATTGGGGAATGAGGGCCTGCACCAGCGGCACCTCGACGAAGCCGGTGTTTTCGGCCGCCGCCGCGCCGCACAGCGACAGGTTGATGCCGTTGATGCCCTTCGGATTGCCCTTGGCAACCAGCACGCCGTCGAACACTTTCGAATAGGTAATGAAGTCGGCCGCCTTCGCGCGCTCCTCGGTCGCGTAGATGTCCGAGATCACGATGTCCGCCTGCCCGCTGGCGAGCGTTGTCAGCAATGCGGCAAAAGTCACGGCCTTGTAGGTCAGTTTGAAGCCGAGGCATTCACCGATCATTTCGCCGAGATCGATGTCGAAGCCGACATACTTGCTCGGGTCTTTCGGGTCGATCGATTCATAGCCCGGCGTGTGCGGGTTGATCGCGTTGACGAGCGTCTTGCCCTTCCAGTCCGGATATTTCTCCTGAAGCGCCGCGCATGCCGCCGGCGCCGCCGCCTGCGCGCTTAGCGGCACCAGAAATCCCGCGGCGACGATCGCGCCCAGAATCGCGCGACGCCACGGAAGTGACGCGTGCCGTGCTTCCCCACAAAGCCATTTCTGCATGTTGCCAGCTCCTCCGACGTTGTCATGGCCACGGCCATGTCCCAAAGCTCGGAACGAAGGCTACGGGGAACCGCTCCGCAAAAGCTTGTCTGGCGGCGTACAAAAAATTGGATGAAGCGGGCCTGCGGTTTGGGCAACGGCTGCTCAAATTGTATTCGAGTCATGGCCCGACGTTTGGGGCGCGCGATTCACTGCTCGAACACCGCGGAGCACACCGCGCTCAGACTAGCCTTCTGCCGACGCAGGCAGGCGACGGGCGCGGCTTTTCAGGGCTGCCGATCGCGTAACACTTGCCTTCATGACCGCGTCTCCCTAAGCTCAATCCTGCTTGCACTGCAGGCGAGATTGGGACTTACGCGAATTCATTTTGGTCAAATGTGATTTTTCTCACAGTGCGGTGGGACCGCGCCGGCAATAGCGTTCATACGGCGCTAGCAAGACTCTGGTAACCAAGTGAGGGGGCGGCTGCCGGATCGCTAAAATTGGAGCGATCCGCTCAATCCGCCCACAAACCCATTTTGCGACGTTGCGCTCACAACCCCCGGAGAGCGCAATGAGCGAAGCTGAATTTGATCTGGTGTTGGACGCTGTGCGAGCAGCCGTCGCCCCGACGCCGCAGGAGGATTTCATGGCTCAGCCATTGCCCCGCTTCCAGCCGCCGCCACGCCCGGCGAATGACAACCAAACGCCCTGGCCGCTCATCCCATTTCCGGATGGTTGGTACGCCTCCTGCTAAAGAGCGCCGCAATGCCGGCGACGCAGCTGGAGTTTCAGAATTCTGCAGGAACCGGTTCGGGGCCGGTTGCCTAAGTCCTTGAACCTCTGTATTGATCCGCCCCGCTTGAGGCCACGTGGCGGAGTGGTTACGCAACGGTCTGCAAAACCGTGTACACCAGTTCAATTCTGGTCGTGGCCTCCACTCATACAATCAATGGCTTACGCCTGATAGATAAGGCGTCGCTTTCATCGCTTCCGGCGCCGAAAATCGCGCTTTTTCGGCTTTGGGGCGAGTTCCGGCATCGCGCGCTGTACCTGGCGATATCTTGCCAGCATCCGCTCGAAGCTCGCATTCAGGGTTTCGGCAATGTCCGGCCGCTTTTCGAGCGCGGCGAGCAGCAGGCCGGCCGCCTCGATCGTGGAAAGTCCATCGCGGCGCGGTTCGCGGCGAAGCTGGCCGTAGCGTGACGGCTGGCGGGGGCCCAGAATCACCCGCTGGCATTTCAGCATCCAGGGATTGCGCCACCACAGCGCCTTGGCCTGGCTCCAGGTGCCATCGAGCAGCACGATGCCTTCGATGCGTCCGAGGATGCTGCGCTGGTTCGGCTCCAGCTCGGCCTTGCGGTCGACGGCAACGACCTCGGCATCGGTGTCGAGATCGGCGACCTTGGCGGAGCCGAGATAGAGCACCGCCCAGCGCGACGGGTCCGCCACCGGTCGCCCCAGCGCCTTCGACAGGCTCGGCCAGGACAGTCCGATCCGCACCACTGCATCCTCGAAGTGGCGCGCGGTCAGCCGTGCGGTGCCGAGCGCCCTATCCTGCTCCTGCGGATGCTGCAGGATCAGGAGCCCGATCCGGTTCTCGATCGGCGTAACACTGTCGCAGATGCACAGCGGCATCGGCTTGCCGCAATGCGGGCAATCCGCGACCGGCTCGGCAAGGATTGTCTGATCTGATTCCGTCATCTGCCCGCTATACGCTACGCGGCCGCCAATTCAACTATTCCGCGGGCGCTGCCAGCGCGGCAGGTTCGGCGCGCCGCCGCAACCGGTCGATCAACAGGTAAATCACCGGCGTGGTGTAGAGCGTCAGGATCTGCGAAACGAACAGGCCGCCGATGATGGTGATGCCGAGCGGCCGGCGCAGCTCCGTCCCGGGACCGGTGGCGAGCACCAGCGGAATGCCGGCAAACAGCGCCGCCATGGTCGTCATCAGGATCGGCCGGAACCTTGCGCTGCAGGCCTCGAAGATCGCGTCCGCCGAGGACAGGCCGCGCTGCCGCTCGGCGTCCAGCGCGAAATCGACCATCATGATGCCGTTCTTCTTGACGATGCCGATCAAGAGGATGATGCCGACAAAGGCGATCACGGTCAGGGGCGTACCGGTCAGTTGCAGAGCCAGCAGCGCGCCCAGCCCTGCGGAGGGCAAGGTCGAGATGATCGTGAGCGGATGGGCCAGGCTCTCATAGAGCACCCCGAGCACGATATACATCGCGACCAGCGCCCCCAGGATCAGGAGCGGCTGCCTTCCGCTGGTCTTGTTGAAGTCGCCGGCGTTGCCGTCAAAGCTGCCACGGATGCCTTCGGGCATATGCAATTCATCCACCGCGCGCTGGATATTCGACGTCGCCTGCTCCAGCGGCACGTTCGGCAGCAGATTGAACGATACCGTGGTCGAGGGGAAGGACTGCGTGTGATAGACGGCGAGCGGCGCCAGCCCTCGCTGATAGTGGACCACAGCCGACAAGGGCACCTGGGCGCCGTTGGCGCCGGCCACGTAGATTCGCTCGAGATTGGACGGATCGGTCTGGAATTTCGGATCGATCTCCAGCACCACCATGTATTGGTTGCGCTGGGTATAGACGATCGAGATCTGCCGCTGCGAGAAAGCGTTGTTGAGCGCGTTGTCGATATCCTGCACACGGACGCCGAGGCTTGAGGCAGTCTTGCGGTCGATCACCAGGTTGAGCTGCAATCCGCCGGGGTCGCGATCGCTGGAGACGTCGGTGATACCTTCGACGGTCTCCATGCGCTTGGCGACGATCGGCGCCCACTTCTGCAACAAATCGAGATCGGCGCTCGAGAGCGTGTACTGGTAGTCGGAATCGCTCTGTCGCCCGCCGGCGCGGACGTCCTGAGCCGCGAACATGAACAGGCGGATCCCCGGCACCATGAACAGGTTGCGGCGCAGGCGATCGATCACAAGCTGTGTCGAAACTCCCCCCCGCTCCTCCGGCGATTTCAGGCTGATGAACATGGTGCCACGGCTGGCGCCGCCGCCCATCCCGCCGCTCCCGAGCGATGAGCCGATGCCGGCGACCGCGGGATCGGCCATCACGATGTCGGCCACCTGTTGCTGCAGCTTGAGCATGGCCTGGAACGAGGTGTCAGCCGATGCCCGCGTCGCGCCGATGACGAAGCCGCTGTCGTCGGTCGGAAAATAGCCCTTCGGCGTCTTAATGTAGAGCGTCACGGTCAGCGCGATGGTGGCAAAGAACACGAGCAAGGTCAGGAACGGAAAATCGAGCACGCCGCGCAGCGTCCACGTATAGAAGCGCACGATGCGCGACAGAGTTCCCTCGATCAGGCGGTCGAACCAGGTGGCGCGGGCGGAGGTCGCTTCCTTGATGTAGTGCGCGCAGATCATCGGGGTGATCGTCAGCGACACCAGGGTCGAGACCAGGATGGCGAAGGTCAGGGTCAGCGAGAATTCGCGGAGCAGCCGTCCGACGATACCGTCCATGAAAATCAGGGGCGTGAAGGCGGCGATCAGCGACAGCGAGATCGAAACCACGGTGAAGCCGATCTGCTTGGCCCCCTCCAGCGCCGCCGGATAAGGCGCCATGCCCTGCTCGAGATTGCGGTACATGTTCTCGATCATCACGATCGCATCGTCGACCACGAAGCCGACCGAGATCGCCAGCGCCATCAGTGACAGATTGTCGATCGAGAACCCGGCGAGCCACATGCCGGCGCACGTGCCCGCCAGCGCCAGCGGCACCGAGACGCCCGCCGCAATCGTCGGCGTCAAGCGGCGCAGGAACACGAACACCACCACCATGACCAGCCCGGCGGTGGCAAGCAGCGTCAGTTGCATGTCGAGCACGCTGGCGCGGATGGTGCCGGTGCGGTCGACGAGGGTGGAAATCTCAAGACCGGCGGGAATCCACTGCTTCAGCTCCGGCAGCATCGCCGTCACCCGGTCGACGGTATCGATGACGTTGGCATCGCCCTGCTTGGTGATCTGGATCAGGACCGCCGGCTGCTTGTTGAACCAGGCGACCGAGCGGACGTTGCGTACGCTGTCTTCGATCTCGGCGACATCCGACAGGCGGACGAAATTGCCGCTCGAGCTCTTGATCAGGATGTTGCGGAACTCGGCGGCGGTCCGCATCTGCGGATTGATCGAGAGCGTCTCGCTCTGGCGGCCGCCATTGAAGATGCCGACCGGTCCGAGCGGATTGGCGTTGACGATGGCCTGGCGGACGTCCTCGGTAGCAATGCCGGCATTCGACAGCGCGACCGGATTGAGCGAGATCCGCACCGCCGGCTGATCGGCGCCCGAGACCGTGACCTCGCCCACTCCCGGCACTTGCGAGATGCGCTGGGCGAGCACGGTATCCGCGACGTCGTACATCGCGCTGGTCGACATCGTCTTCGATGTCAGCGCCAGCACGAATACCGGCGCCGCCGCTGGATTGGCCTTCCTGAAGATCGGCAATGTCGGCAGGTCGGTCGGCAGATCCGCCATCGAGGCGTTGATTGCCGCCTGCACGTCGCGCGCAGCGCGATCAATGTTGCGTCCGATCGCGAACTGCACCTGGATGCTGGTGCTGCCGAGCGAGCTCACCGACGTGATCTGCTCCACGTCCGCGATCTCGCCGAGCCGGCGCTCCAGCGGCGCCGCCACCGTCGCAGCCATCACCGAAGGGTCGGCGCCCGGCCGCGACGCGAACACCCTGATCATCGGAAAATCGACGTTCGGAACCGACGCCACCGGCAGGAACCCATACGCAACGATCCCGATCAGGAACAGCCCGATCGCCATCAGCGTGGTGCCGACCGGACGACGAATGAAGGGCTCCGAGATCGAGATCGACGCCATCACTGCATGCCCTCGGTCGCTCCCGCGACCGGCGGGCCTTGCGGACCCGGGTCCGGTAGCGCGTGCTCGATCCTGCGGTTCAGCCGGTCGAGCGCGAGGTAGATCACGGGCGTCGTGTAGAGCGTCAGCAACTGGCTGAGCAGGAGGCCGCCGATGATGGAAATGCCGAGCGGAAAGCGCAGCTCCGCGCCGGTGCCGCTTTCAATCGCGAGCGGCAGCGCGCCGAACAGCGCCGCCAATGTCGTCATCATGATCGGCCGGAAGCGCAACAGGCAGGCCTGCACGATCGCGTCGTAGGGCGACATGCCCCGATGGCGCTCCGCGTCCAGCGCGAAATCGATCATCATGATCGCGTTCTTCTTGACGATGCCCATCAGGAGAATGATGCCGATCAGGCCGATGACCGAAAGGTCCTGCCCGAACAGCATCAGCGCCAGGATGGCGCCGACGCCCGCCGAGGGCAGCGTCGACAGGATCGTGATCGGGTGGATGTAGCTCTCATAAAGCACGCCCAGCACGATGTAGATGGTGATGATCGCGGCGAGGATCAGCCAGGGCTGGCCCGCGAGCGATCTGGAAAATTCCGCGGCGTCGCCGGTATAGACTCCGACGATGCTGTTGGGCATGCCGATCCGGGTTTCGATCGTCTTCACCGCTGCAACAGCATCGCCGAGTGCCTCGCCGGGCGCGAGGTTGAAGCTGAGCGACACCGCCGGGAATTGAGCCTGGTGCGAGATGGCAAGCGGCGCCGTGGTACGCGTCAGCGTCGCCACCGCCGACAACGGCACCTGCGCGCCGTTCACGCCGGGCAAATACAGCTTGTCGAGAATCGACGGATCGCGCTGATACATCGGCAGCGCCTCCAGCACGACGCGGTACTGGTTGGCCTGCCCGTAAATGGTCGAAATCTGCCGCTGCGCGAACGCGTCGTTCAGGGTATCGTTGACGGCCTGCAGGCTGACGCCAAGCTGGCCGGCGCGCTGACGATTGATATCGAGTGCCGCCCGCAGGCCGGCCTCCTGCGCCTCCGACGACACGTCGCGGAACATCGGATCACGCCGCATCTCGGCGACCAGCTTGCCCGCCCAGCGCGAGACTTCCTTCGCGTCCGTGCCGTTCAGCGTGTACTGGTACTGCGACCGGCTCGACTGTGTCGAAATCTGCACGTCCTGCACCGGCTGGAAATAGATGGTCATGCCGGGGATCAGGGCCGTCTTCTGCTTCAGCCGCGCCACCACCTTCGAAATGTCGTCGCGCCGCTCGCCGAGCGGCTTGAGCGTCATCACCAGCCGGCCGACATTGGTGGTCGGGTTGACCGAACCGGCGCCGATCACGGAAACCACGCCGGTCACGTCCGGGTCCGACTTGATCAGGTCCGCCGCCTTGCTCTGTCGCGCCTGCATTTCAGCGAAAGAGACGTCCGGGCCGGCCTCGGTTACCGCAGTGATCGAGGACGTGTCCTGGAGCGGCAGGAAGCCCTTCGGCGCGATCACATACATGAACAGCGTGAGCGCGATGGTGGCGAAGGTCACCAGCAGCGTCGCGCGCTGGCGCTGCAGTACCCACAACAGCGTGCGATGGTAGAACTCGACCATGCGGTCGATGAAGCGGCTGATGGCGCCAAGGCCCGGCAGCACGAATTCCTCGTCGACGCGCTTCAAGAGCCGCGAGCACATCATCGGCGTCAGCGTCAGCGAGACCACCGCCGAGGTCACGACCGCGATCGTCAGCGTCAGCGCAAACTCGCGGAACATGCGCCCGACCAGCCCGGACATGAACAGCAGCGGAATGAAGACCGCGATCAACGACAGCGTCAGCGAGATCACGGTGAAGCCGATCTCGCTCGCGCCCTTGAGCGCCGCTTCCATCACCGACTCGCCCTCCTCCATGTGGCGGACGATGTTCTCGATCATCACGATGGCGTCGTCGACCACGAATCCGGTGCCGATCGTCAGCGCCATCAGCGACAGATTGTCGAGGCTGAAGCCGGCAAAATACATGATGCCGAAGCTCGTGATCAGCGACAACGGCAGCGCGACGCCCGCGATCAGCGTGGCGCGCAGTGACCGCAGGAACAGCAGCACGACCAGCGTCACCAGCACGACACTCAGGATCAGCGTGAACTGCACGTCGCGTACGGAGGCGCGGATGGTGACGGTGCGATCGCTGACGACGGTCAGGTTGACGCCGGCCGGAATCAGCCGCTGCAGCCGCGGGATCTCGTCGCGGATCTGGCGGACGACCTCGATGACATTGGCGCCGGGTTGGCGCTGGATGTCGATAATAACAGCCGGTGTGCCCTGATACCAACCGCCGGTGCGGTCGTTCTCGAGCCCATCCACGATCACGGCCACGTCGCCGATCGTCACCGGCGAGCCGTTGCGATAGGCGATGATGATGGGCTTGTAGGCTTCCGCCACCGCGATCTGGTCATTGGCGGCGATCGTATAGGCCTGCTGCGCGCCGTCGAGCGATCCCTTCGGGCCCGAGACGTTGGCGCCGGCAATCGCGTTGCGCAGGTCCTCCATCGAGATGCCATAGGCTGCAAGCCGCGCCAGATCGGCCTGCACCCGCACCGCCGGTTTCAGCCCGCCCAATACGGCGACGCGGCCGACGCCCGAAATTTGGCTCAGCCGCTGGCCGAGGATGGTGTCGGCGAGGTCGCTCATCGCACGCAGCGAGATCGTCTCCGACGTCAGCGCCAGCGTCATGACCGGCGCATCCGCTGGATTTACCTTGGCGTAGACGGGCGGGTACGGAAGGTTCTTCGGCAATACCCCCGCGGCGGCATTGATCGCGGCCTGGACGTCCTGGGTCGCGCCATCGATGTCGCGGTTGAGATCGAACTGCAGCGAGATCTGGCTGACGCCGAACGAGCTGGTCGAGTTCATCGATGACAGCGACGGGATTTGTCCGAGCTGGCGTTCGAGCGGTGCCGTAATCAGGGAGGCGATGACGTCGGGGCTGGCGCCCGGCAGTTGCGTCGACACTTGCACTGTCGGGAAATCGACCTGCGGCAGCGCCGAGACCGGCAGCGCGAAATAGCCGAGAGCACCGCCGATCAAAAGCGCGATCCCGAGCAGCGAGGTCGCGATCGGCCGGCGGATGAACGGTTCAGAGACGCCCATGGCTTTGCGTACTCGTCCTTGCGAAGTGATCTCTTTGCTGGAGCATGATCTTTTCGGAAAACCGGTTTCCACTTTTCCGGATCATGCTCTGGGATAGTCGTTGCGTCACGGCTGCGACTTCGCTGCGCCGCCTGACGTTTCACCCCCCGTTGCTGCCCCGCTCGAGCTCTTCTGATCGCCTTCGCCCTGCGTGCGCTCGCGCCGCGAACGATGCTCGCCGTCCTTCGCTTGACCGTCCTTGGGTTGACCATCCTTGGCCTGGCCGTTCTTGGCATCCGGGCTGCGGCTGCGCTTGCGCGGCGCGAGATCGGCGGTCGGCGCGGCATCGTCCTTGCCGATGATGACTTTCGATCCATCGGCGAGATTGGCAAACCCCGTGGTGACGACGCGGTCGGAGGCCGTGATCCCCTTGCCGATCACGGCGTCATGCTCGTTCTGCTGAATAACCGTCACTGGTTTTGCAGTGGCGATATTGTCCTCGCCGATCACATAGCTGAAGGTTCCGGCTGGCCCGCGTTGCACGGCCGAGGTCGGCACCACGATCGCCTTCGGCAGCGTCTCGACTTTCAGCCGCACATTGACGAATTGGCCGGGCCAGAGCTGGAAATTGCCGTTGGGAAATTCCGCCTTCAGTTTCAGCGTACCGGTGGTCGGGTCGACCTGATTGTCGATGCCGGTCAGTTTGCCGGTATCGATCACAGTCACGCCGTCATTGCCGAACACGTCGACCGCGAGCGTGCCCTGGCCGGCGGCGGCATTCACCCGCACGATCTGCTGCTGCGGCAGGCTGAACCACACCGCGATCGGCTGCAACTGGGTGAGCACAACGAGGCCGGTGGTGTCGGAGGCATGAATGATGTTGCCCTGGTCGACCTGGCGGAGGCCCGCGCGCCCTGAGATTGGCGCAATGACCTTGGTGTAGCTCAGCGTCGCCGCCGCGTTGTCGATCGCGGCCTGATCGGCCTTCACCAGCGCTTCCTGCTGCGCAACCACCGCCTTCTGGGTATCAGCTTGCTGCTTCGAACCCGCGTTGGTTTGGGCGAGCTGCTGGTAGCGGGCGAGGTCGAGCCGCTGATTGGCGAGCAGCGCCTCATCCTGCGCCTTCTTGGCGACGGCCTGATCGTACTGGGCCTGATAGATCGCGGGATCGATTTCGGCGAGCACGTCGTCCTTCTTGACGTCCTGCCCCTCGACAAAGTTCACCTTGATCAGCTTGCCGTCGACCTGCGAGCGAACCGTAACGGTATTCAGCGCACGCACCGAGCCGACGCCGTCCAGATAGACCGGCACGTCCTGCACGCGCGGCATGGCCGCCAGCACCGGCACCGGCAGGTCCGGCCGGGCGTTGGGGTTGTGACCGCCGCTCTTCGGCTGCCAGGCGAGCCAGCCGATATAGCTGAGGCCGCCGAGGATCACGGCGGCAATGATCAGCGATACCATCCGCTTGAGCAGGCGCGGCAACAGGCTCTGCTTCTTCACCTCCGCAGCCTTCGCGTTGTCCTTTGCTTCCGGCTTAAAGAGCATCGACCGATCTCTCCACCTTTGGCTCCCAGCCGCCGCCCAGGGCCTGATACAGGCTGATGATCGCCTGCAGCCGCGCCAGTTGCGCCTGCCACAGCGCGTCCTCGGCCTGGAACAGAGTCTGTTGAGTCTGTAGCACAGTTACGATGTCAGCAGTTCCAGCCCGCAACTGCTGTTCGGCCAGTTGGAATGCCCGCTGTGACGACGCCACGACGTCACGCTGCAGCTTCAGCCGGATCGTGGTCTCGCGGATCGCCACCAGCGCGTTGTCGACGTCGGCGAAGGATTGCACCACTGTCCTGCGATAGGTTTGCAGCAGTTCTTCCTGCTGCGCCTGCGTCAACTCGAAATTGCCGAGGATCCGCCCGCCGTCGAAGATCGGCTGCGTCGCGCCGCCGACCAGGCTGAAGAAGGCGGCATGCGGCTGGAATAGTGCCGACAGCGCCGAACTCTGATAGCCGCCTTGTCCGGTCAACTGGATGCTCGGAAAGAACTGCGCGCGGGCGCTACCGACATTGGCGGTGGCGGCGGCGAGCTGCGCCTCCTGTCGCCTGATGTCGGGACGCTGCGTCAGCAATGCCGACGGCAAGCCCGGCGTCACCCGGGGAATGGCGATGTTGTTGAGCGAGCCGCCGGTGACGCGCACGCTCTCCGGCGGCCGCGACACCAGTGTCGCCAGCGCATTGATGTTCTGGTCGAGGGTCTGCCGCAGCGGCGGCACCAGCGCGCGCTGATTGGCCACCAGGCTCTCCTGCTGCGCGACATCGAGATCGGTGCCGGTGCCGGCCTTGAAGCGATCCTTGATCGCGTTGAGGACACGCTCGGCGCTGGCGATGTTGCGCTGGGCGGTGCGAATTCGATCCTGCGACGTCAGCACCTGGAAATAGGCGTTGGCAACGGCGGTCAGCGTGGTCAGCGCCACCACCTCACGGTCGAAGCGGCTGGCGACCGCGGTCTCTTCGGCCGCCTGCGCGGCATCGCGGTTCTGGCCCCAGAAATCGAGCTGATAGCTCGCGGCAAGCGAGGCGTTGTAATTGACCACCTCGCGCCCGCCGATGCTGAGGCCACTCGCGCTCGAGCCGGAGGTACGTGAATACGTCTCGGACCCAGAGCCGGAGAGCGTCGGCAGCAAGGCCGCGCCGGCAATCCGCGCCTGCGCGTCCGCTTGCTTGAAACGCGCCACTGCCGCCGCAATGTCCAGATTGACCCGCTGGGCTTCTTCCATCAGCGTCGTTAGTTCCGTCGAGCGAAAGCCGCGCCACCAGTCGAGCGTCGGCGGCGCGTCGGAGGCCTTTGCCGGCCGCGCCGCCTTGTAGCCGCCGGGAATATCCAGCGCGGGATCGGGAATATCCTTGGTTAGGATGCAGCCGGCCGAACTCGCGGCAATCACAAAACCCGCAAACATGCGCAACACGCCTCGCAGGCTTGGCACAGGCGCGCGCGGCCGTGCGCTGACAGCAGCCCCCCGGATGCGTTGGGTCACCTCCGTTCTCCTCCGCGCGCCGAATCAAGTCGCGATGAGTTCGCAACGCGTTGGGGGATGGTCTGTCGAACGTTCACGGAGTGATGCTTCCAATGGAACCGCGCCGTCATACTACTCCGAGGGCATGGCAAGCGGACAGTCCTGCCAACCCGACGAGACACTCCGGCCAAGTTCAACCAGGGAACCGCCGAATAGCAAGTTGTCCTTATGTTACGGGCCTTACTTCAATTTCGTCGGCACCGGAAGCTGCCGGAATCTTACGAAGATTTCATGGGGATTTCCGAGCGCCTGTTGCCCCAAATCCCCAATGCTCCGACGCCATCCGGCGGCCCATTTCGCGGACCGAGAGTCGCGAGGCAGATTGCCGCGGACCGGTGGGTCGATTCGGGCCGTCGCGCACCGCGGCGCAAGGGCCTTTCCCTTTTGCCGCCCCCGCACTAGGGTCAGTCGGGAGCGAAATAACCGGCAAAGAATACCCCCGACATGACAATCAACAACGACGTCGTCGAAGCCATCGGCAATACGCCGCTCATCAAGCTGAAGCGTGCCTCCGAGCTGACCGGATGCACCATCCTGGGCAAGGCCGAGTTCATGAATCCCGGTCAGTCGGTCAAGGACCGCGCCGGCAAATGGATGATCCTGGAGGCCGAGAAACGTGGCGCGCTCAAGCCGGGCGGGCTGGTGGTGGAATCGACCGCCGGCAATACCGGCATCGGGCTTGCGGTTGTCGCCAGCGCCCGCGGCTACCGGACCCTGATCCTGATCCCGGAAACCCAGAGCCGGGAAAAGAAGGACATGCTGCGGCTATGCGGTGCCGAATTGATCGAGGTGCCGCAGCTGCCCTACTCCAATCCGAACAACTATCAGCATGTCGGCAAACGGCTGGCTGACGAACTTCGCAAGACCGAGCCGAACGGCGTGTTGTTCGCCGACCAGTGGAACAACCTCGACAATGCCAAGGCGCACTACGACTCGACCGGCCCGGAGATCTGGCAGCAGACCGGCGGCAAGGTCGACGGTTTCATCTGCTCGGTCGGTACCGGTGGCACGCTCGCCGGCACCAGCCGCTATTTGAAGGAAAAGAACAACGCCATCGTCACTGCCTGCGCCGATCCGCACGGCTTTGCGATGTACGAACTGTTCAAGCATGGCGAAGCCAAATCGACGCCGGGCGACTCGATCACCGAGGGCATCGGTCTTGGCCGCGTCACGTCCATCATCGAGACCGCCAAGGTCGATGACGCCTTCCTGATTTCCGACGAAGAAGCGGTCACCGTGATTTACGAACTCCTGGAGCATGAGGGCCTCTGCCTCGGCGGTTCGACCGGCATCAACATCGCCGGCGCGATCCACCTGGCAAAGCAGCTCGGGCCCGGCAAGACGATCGTCACGATTCTCGCCGACTCCGGCAACCGCTATCAGTCCAAGCTCTTCAATCCGGATTTCATGCGCTCGAAGAACCTGCCGATGCCTGCATGGCTCGAGAAGCGCACCAAGATCGACGTGCCGTTTGTCTAAGACTTGGCAACACTCGCGAACCTCATCTTGAGGAGTGGCCGCAAGGCCGCGTCTCGAAGGATGGGCCACGGGCTCTATGGTTCGAGACGCGCGCTATCGCGCGCTCCTCACCATGAGGGAGACAGTCACCGTAAAATCTGACTGAGGAACAGCTTCGTCCGCGCGTGCTGCGGATGAGCGAAGAATTCCTTCGGCGTGTTCGACTCGATGATCTGGCCGGCGTCCATGAAGATGACGCGGTCGGCGACCTCGCGGGCAAATCCCATCTCGTGGGTGACGACCAGCATGGTCATGCCTTCCTTGGCGAGGTCGACCATGGTGTCCAGGACTTCCTTCACCATTTCCGGATCGAGCGCCGAGGTCGGCTCGTCGAACAGCATGACCTTCGGATTCATCGTGAGCGCACGCGCGATCGCGACGCGCTGCTGCTGGCCGCCGGACATCTGGCCCGGATATTTGCTGGCCTGATGCGGGATTTTCACCCGCTCCAGAAACTTCATCGCGGAGGCCTCCGCGTCCTTCTTCGGGATGTTGCGTACCCAGATCGGCGCCAGCGTGCAGTTTTCGAGCACCGTCAGATGCGGGAACAGGTTGAAGCTCTGGAACACCATGCCGACCTCGCGCCGGACCTCGTCGACGCGCCGCAAGTTCGGGCCAAGCTCGATGCCATCGACGATGATCTCGCCTTCCTGAAACTCCTCCAACGCGTTGATGCAGCGGATCAGCGTCGACTTGCCGGAGCCCGAAGGGCCGCAGATCACGATGCGCTCGCCGCGGGCCACTTCGAGATTGATGTCGCGCAGCACGTGGAACTCGCCGTACCACTTGTTGAGGCCCTTGATGCTGACGATCGGATTCGAACTCATGGTGAATTTACTCAGTTGCGCCGGTGCGCGTTCAGCCTGTTCTCGACGAACAGAGAATAGCGCGACATGCCGAAACAGAAGACGAAATAGATCAGCCCGGTGAAGGCAAAGCCGGTGAAAGCCGTGGTCGGCGTCGCCCACGTAGGATCGCTGAAGGAAGCGCGCAACTGGCCGAGCAGGTCGAACAGCGCGACGATCGACACCAGCGAGGTGTCCTTGAACAGCGCGATGAAGCTGTTGACGAGGCCGGGAATGACATGGCGCAGCGCCTGCGGCAGGACGATCAGCGCCGTCGTCTTCCACCAGGACAGGCCGAGCGCGCTTGCCGCCTCCCCCTGCCCGCGCGGGATCGCCTGCAGCCCACCCCTGATGACCTCGGCCTGATAGGCGCCGGCGAACAGCGCAATGCCGATCAGCGCGCGCACCAGACCGTCGATGGTGAAGCCGGTCGGCACGAACAGCGGCAGCATGTAGGTCGCAAAGAACAGCACCGTGATCAGCGGCACGCCGCGCCAGAACTCGATGAAGGCGATCGAGAAGATACGGATCAAGGGAATGGTCGAACGTCGGCCGAGCGCCAGCGCAATGCCGACCGGCATCGAAGTGACGATGCCCGTCACCGAAACGACCAGCGTCACCAGCAAGCCGCCCCATAGCCTGGTGTCGACCACGGGGAAGCCGCCGCGGTCGAGCTTCATGACGGCTATCACCAGACCAATCCCGGCGAAGGTCGCGAGACTGACGGCCAGCGGCCGCCAGCCGGTGCGGAAGCCGCCGCCGAGGAAGAACAGCAGCAGCGAGACGATCGCGGCAGTGAGCGCAAAATCAGTCCAGACCGGCTGACCGCCGCTCTGGATCTGGTCGCGCAGCCATTGCAGGGGCAACAGCACCCAGGAGATCACCGTGCTGATCAGGACGATCAGCTTTCCGAGTCCCCAGAGCGCCGGCCCGATCACGGCGGAGGCTTCGCCAGCCGCCGCGAGCTTACGCCCGCCGTCGCCGATGCTGTCGTTGAAGCCCGACAATAGCGACGTGACCCAGCTCACGGCAAAACCATCGAGCCCGCCGCCACGCAGCAGGAAGAACGCCACCACCGGAAAAGCCAGGAAGAACAGGCTGGCATTGATGCCCTTGGCCGGGAGCCGAGGAATCAACAGCGGCAATAGCAGCACAGCCGCCAGGAAGAACGTCAGGTTGACCCGCCAGCGCTCCGGCTCCGGATAGAATCCATAGATAAACTGGCTGAGCTTGGCGTGGATGAACGGCCAGCAGGCGCCGACCGGATGCCCGGCATTCTCGGCCAAGCACGCGGCGCGGTCCTTGCCGGTCCAGACCGCATCCACAAACAAGAATTTGACCGTGGGGACGAGCACGAACCACAGCAGGAGCACGCTGACGATCGTGATCAGGATGTTGGTCGGCGAATTGAACAGCCGGGTGCGCAGGAAGCCCACGAGACCCGTGGTCCTCACCGGTGCCGGCCGCTCCGGAACGAGCTCCTCGCGGACGAAATTGGAAACGACGATATCGCTCATCAGCCCATGCTCCGACTGATCCGCCAGCCATAGAAGCTCATGATCGCGCTCGTCACCAGCGAGATCAGGAGATAGACGCCCATGGTGATGCCGATGATCTCGATCGCCTGGCCGGTCTGGCTGAGCGTCGTTCCGGCGAACACCGACACCAGGTCGGGATAGCCGATCGCGACCGCGAGCGAGGAGTTCTTGGTGAGGTTGAGATACTGGTTGGTGAGCGGCGGCAGGATCACGCGCATCGCCTGCGGGATTACGATCAGCCGCAGCACCTCTCCGCGGTGCAGCCCGAGGGAGGAGCCGGCCTCCATCTGCCCCTTGTGCACGGACAGGATGCCGGCGCGCACGATCTCGGCGATGAAAGCGGCGGTGTAGGTCGACAGCGCGAGCGTCAGCGCCACGAACTCCGGAATCAGGCGCGCGCCGCCGGCGAAATTGAAGCCCCTCAGCACCGGCATCTCGAAGGTCACGGGCGCGCCGAAGATCAGCGACGTCACCAGCGGCAGCCCGATCAGGAGGCCGAGCAGGTAGGGCCAGATCGTGATCATCCTGCCATACTGGTAGAGCTGCCGCCGCGCGTAGCGCCAAAGCACCAGCGCCGCCACGATCGCAACCAAGACCGCGACGACAAACGGCTCGAAGCCGGGATTGCCGATCGGCCTCGGAATCACCAGGCCGCGGTTGTTGAGGAAGAACATCCCGAACACGGAGACGCTCTGCCGCGGACTGGGCAGGGCCGCGAGCACCGCCAGATACCAAAACAGGATCTGGAACAAGATCGGCAGATTGCGCACCAGTTCGACATAGGCGCCGGAAATCCGCGACAATAGCCAGTTCGGCGACAGCCGCCCGAGCGCCACCATGAAGCCGATCACGGTGGCGAAGAAGATGCCGATCACCGAGACCAGCAGCGTATTGAGCAGTCCGACGAAGAAGACACGCGTATAAGTGTCCGAGCCCGTATACGGGATCAGGTTCTGGCTGACGTCAAAGCCGGCGGTGTTCTGCAGGAAGCCAAAGCCCGCGGTGATCCGCTGCGCCTGCAGGTTGGCGCGCGCATTGGCTACGATCTCATAGGCAATCCAGGCGAGCACTGCGACGAACAGGAGCTGGAGGACGAATCCTCCCCACCCTGCACGGCCGCCAAGCGCACGTTGCAGCTTGAGCACAAACTGCGACGGTGGTTTCCGGGGCTCGATGGCCATCGCCGCACGCCTGTCGGATCAGCGGATCGGCGGCGCGTATTGGATACCGCCCTTGTTCCAGAGGTTGTTGAGGCCGCGGGCGATGCCGAGCTTCGAGCCCGCGCCGACGTTGCGATCGAACGCCTCGCCGTAATTGCCGGTCGCCTTCACGATCCGTGCGAACCAGTCCTTGGTCAGGCCGAGCTGTTCGCCGAGATTGCCGTCGGTGCCGAAGGCGCGCTTCAGCTCCGGCTTGTCGGATTTGGCCATCTCGTCGACATTCTTCTGGGTGACGCCGAGCTCCTCGGCATCGACCATCGCAAACAGCGTCCATTTCACGATGTCGAACCACTGGTCGTCGCCGTGGCGGACCATCGGGCCGAGCGGCTCCTTGGAGATCACCTCAGGCAGCACGACGTGGTCGGCGGGATTGGCGAGTTTCAGGCGCTCGGCATAAAGCTGGGAGACGTCGGACGTGAAGACGTCACAGCGGCCGGATTCATAGGCCTTCACCGTCTCGTCGGCTGAGGCGAACGCGATCACCTCATACTTCATGTTGTTGCCCTTGAAGTAGTCGGCGAGGTTCTGCTCAGTCGTGGTCCCGGTCTGCACGCAAACCGAGGCGCTGTTCAACTCCAGCGCTGAATTGACCTTCAGCGACTTCTTCACCAGGAAGCCCTGCCCGTCATAATAGGTCACGCCGGTGAAGTTGGCGCCGAGCGAGGTATCGCGCGACAGCGTCCAGGTGGTGTTGCGCGAGAGCACGTCGATCTCGCCGGACTGCAGCGCGGTAAAGCGGTCTTTCGCCGACAGCGGCACGAACTTGACCTTGGTGCCATCGTTGAAGATCGCCGCCGCGATTGCGCGGCAGACATCCACATCAAGTCCGGTCCAGTTCCCCTTGTCGTCGGGGGACGAGAATCCGGGCAGGCCCTGGCTGACCCCGCAGGACAGCATGCCCCGGTCCTTGACCGTCTTAAGAGTTTGCGCCGAAGCGCCCTGCGCCGAGAGGCCGGCGGCAAGGGCAAGAGTGAGAACCAGCGATACGCGTTTCATGGCAGGGCCTTTCAAGGGGTCGTCCGGGAAGGTTTGCGTGCGGTCGCCTCAAACGTTAACGGACCGACCGATGATCCCCAGCGAATCGCCGATCTGGCCTGCATCTTGCGTGCCAATCAGCCAAGCGTTGGATCGAAGGTCGCGGCAGGCCCCTCAACGTGCGGCGACTAGAAGTTGGGGGCATCACATAGTGACTGGCGAGCCGGGTCAAGGGGTTGACGTAGCTCTTCCCTGTCCTGTTATTAAAAACCCGGCCCAGGCCCGCTTCTTCCGACGCGTCATGGCTGCTGCGGCAAAAAGTCTTTAACGGCGAGCGCATGAGCTTTTCCAACGACGGACCGGTCCCCCCACAACAGCCCGAAACCCGCCTGGTGACCGCGGGCCGGGACACCGAGGCCCAGAAGGGCTTCGTCAATCCGCCGGTTGTCCACGGTTCCACCGTGCTCTATCCGACCGCGGACGACCTCCATGCCCATCGCGGTGAGTATCAGTATGGCCGCCACGGCACGCCGACGACGCGGGCGCTGCAGGACGTGCTGATGGGGCTGGAGGGGCCGCAATGCGCCGGCGTCGGACTCGCGCCGTCCGGCCTCGCGGCGATCAGCACGGCACTATTGTCGGTGCTCAAGGCTGGCGACCATCTCCTAGTCTGCGACAACGTCTATCGCCCCTCGCGCAATTTCTGCAACGGCATGCTGGCGCGCTACGGGGTGGAGACCACCTATTTCGATCCGCTGATCGGTGCCGGCATCGAAGCGCTGTTCAAGCCGAACACCCGCGCGGTGCTGGTCGAAGCGCCCGGCTCGCAATCCTTCGAGATGCCTGACATTCCTGCCATCGCTGCCGTCACGCATGCGCGGGGCGCGCTCGTGATCGACGACAACACCTGGGCAACGCCGCTCTATCACCGCTCGCTGGAGCAAGGCGTCGACATCAGCATCCAGGCCGCGACCAAATATATCGGCGGGCACTCCGACATCATGTTCGGCACCATTTCGGCGAATGCCCAGGCGTGGCCACTGCTCGCCGAGGGCATCCGCCTGCTCGGCGTCTGCGCCGGGCCTGATGATGTCTATCTGGCGCTGCGCGGCCTCCGCACGCTCTCGGTCCGGCTCGCGCAGCACTATCGTTCGGGGCTGGAGATGGCGCGCTGGCTGCAGGCACGTCCGGAAGTGGCGCGGGTGCTGCACCCCGCGATCGAAACCGATCCCGGCCACGCGATCTGGAAGCGCGATTTCACCGGCGCTTCCGGGCTGTTCAGCATCGTGCTGAAGCCGGCCCCACAGAAAGCAGTCGACGCCCTGCTCGACACCGTCAAGCTGTTCGGCATGGGCTATTCCTGGGGCGGGTTCGAAAGCCTGGTTATCCCCTTCGACTGCAGCGACTATCGCACGGCTACCAAATGGGCGCCGGGCGGTCCGACGCTGCGGCTCCATATCGGCCTCGAGAGCATCGACGACCTCAAGGCCGATCTCGATCGTGGCTTTGCGGCGCTCAAGGCGGCGATGTAAGCGCGCAAGTACCGGAATTTTGCGGGCTTTCGGCGCGGCCAAATAACCGCGCGTTCACCATGACGAAGAACTCCAATCCTCGTCAGGCAAATCATCCCGCTCATCAAGTTCCCTTACACCTTTGCTGCCTTAGTCATGCTCCCGGGTTGGGCTGCCATCGCCGTGCTGCGTTGGCAGTCTGGGGTAAGCGTAAGCAGTCAAGCGTATGAAGACCGCACAGATCGTCGTACTGACCATCGCGCTTGGTGCTGGCGGTGGCGTGGTCTATTTGGTTCCCCAGTTCGAGACCAAGCCTGGTCCGGCCGCGCCGGTCGCGCAGCAACTGGCGACCGTCGAAGTTCTGGTCGCGCAGTCCGACATCGGCCTCGGCCAGTCGGTCAAGCAGGAGAACCTGCAATGGCAGGCCTGGCCGGCTGCGACCGCAAGCAACAATTTCATCCGCCGTAACAACAGGCCAGATGCCATCAAGGACGTGATCGGCTCGATCGCGCGCGCGCCGCTCATCGCCGGCGAGCCGATCCGGGAGCAGAAGCTCGTCAAGGCGGACGGATCGGGCTTCATGGCGGCAATCCTGCCCTCAGGCAGCCGCGCCGTCTCGACGGAAATCTCGGCAGAGACTGCTGCCGGCGGCTTCATCCTGCCGAACGACCGCGTCGACGTCATCCTCAGCAGGCGCGAGAAGAACCCGGACCAGCACAGCGCGGATCTCGTCCGTTCGGAGATCATCCTGAGCAATATCCGCGTGCTCGCCATCGACCAGGCGCCGAAAGAAAAAGACGGTGCCAATTCCCTGCTCGGCAAGACCGTCACGCTTGAATTGAAGCCCGAGCAGACCGAGACGCTGGCGCGGTCGCGCCAATCCGGCGTCCTGTCGCTCGCGCTACGCAGCATCGCCGACGTCAACGTGGCCGACAACGCCTCACAAGATCAGCCCCCGAAGCGGGGCCAGAGCATCAACGTGGTTCGCTACGGCGTCCCGAGCTCGACAACGACACAGAAGTGAGAAGGACGCCTGCCATGAAATGCGGTCGAACCAGATTTGCGGTGCGGTCTTCGCTGGTCCGCATCCTCTTGCTTTCGGCCGCGGCCGCACTGACTCTCTCGCCGGTCATTGCCGCCGATCCCGAGACCGAAGGCGCGCAACCGGTTGCGGGTTCGCCGGCCAAGACCCGATTCCTGGCGCTCGGCGTCGGCAAATCGGTGATCATTGACCTGCCGCGCGACGTGAAGGACGTGCTGGTTGCCGATCCCAAGATCGCCAACGCAGTCGTTCGCTCCGCGCAGCGTGCCTACATCATCGGCGCGGCGGTCGGGCAGACCAACGTCGTGTTCTTCGATGCCGACGGCCAGCAGGTCGCCGCCTATGACATCGCGGTGAAGCGCGATCTCAACGGCGTGCGCGCCGCGCTGAAGCAGACGCTGCCGGGCATCCAGATCGAAGGGGTCGGCGACGGCGTGATCCTGACCGGCTCGGTGTCGTCTCCGATCGAGGCCCAGCAGGCCGGCGACCTCGCGGCGCGGCTGGTCGGCGGCGCCGACAAGGTCGTCAACTCCATCACGGTGCGCGGCCGCGACCAGGTGATGCTGAAGGTCAATGTTTCCGAAGTGCGGCGCGACATCGTCAAGCAGATGGGCGTCGATCTTTCGGCCAACATGAACTACGGCACGGCGATCGTGAACTTCAACAACTCCACCCCGTTCACGGCCTTTGGCCGCCCGCTGGTGGCGGACAACGGCGCCGCCGTCTCGGCGGTCGCCAAGGGCCTCCCGACCGTCACCGCCACCTTGCGTGCGATGGAAAGCGCGGGTGTGGCGCGGACGCTGGCCGAGCCCAACCTGACCGCGATCTCCGGGGAATCGGCGACCTTCATCGCCGGCGGCGAATTTCCGATCCCCGCCGGCTATTCCTGCGATCCGGTCACGCATGTCTGCACGACCCAGATCCAGTTCAAGAAGTTCGGCATCTCCCTCAACTTCACCCCGGTGGTGCTGACCGAGGGCCGGATCAGCCTGCGCGTCATGACGGAAGTGTCCGAGCTCTCCACCGACAACGCCATCACGCTGAACCAGGGCGGCGCGTCGCTGACCATTCCTTCGATCACCACCCGCCGCGCAGAGACCACGCTGGAGATCCCCTCCGGCGGCTCGATGGCGATGGCCGGCCTGATCCAGCAGAAGACCAAGCAGGCCATCAACGGCATGCCCGGCGTCGACCAGTTGCCGATCCTCGGCGCGCTGTTCAGGAGCCAGGACTTCGTCAACAACGAGACCGAGCTGATGGTGCTGGTCACGCCCTATGTCGTGCGTGCGGTGGCCCAGAAGGAATTGTCGCGGCCCGATGACGGGTTCGCGCCGGCCGCCGACTCGCAATCGACGCTGCTCGCCCGCATCAACCGCATCTACGGCGTGGCGGCCCGCGCCGAGCCGGTCGGAGCCTATCCCGCCAATTTCGGCTTCATCATTGACTGAGCTTGGGGGCGCAACGATGACGGGCAGAGCAGATCACCATCGCACCTTGTACCGGCTGGGCGCCCTTGTCGGTGTGTCGGTTGCGCTTGCCGCCTGCCGCAGCGGCGGCGACGAGCTCACGACCGCGACCGTTCCTAACGACTACCGTCTGCGGCATCCGATTGCCGTCACCGAGGCCGATCGCTCGATGGTCGTCTTTGTCGGGCACGGCCGGCCCGGTCTGACCGCCCCGCAGCGCGCCGATGTGATGGGACTGGCGCGAACCTGGACCCGCGAAGGCACCGGCGCGATCATCGCCGAGGTGCCCGTCGATACGCCGAACGCGCGGACGGCCGGCGCGACCTATCAGGAAATCCGCTCGCTGCTCGCGGCCGGCGGCGTGCCCGCGCGCGCCATCACGCTGCGCAACTATCATCCCGACGATCCGCGCACGCTGGCGACGATCCGCCTGAGCTATCCGAAGATCGCCGCGGTCGCCGGCCCCTGCGGGTTGTGGCCGGAGGATCTCGGCCCCTCGATCGACGATTTCGGCTACAACCAGAACAGGCCGTACTACAATCTGGGTTGCGCGAGCCAGCGCAACCTGGCGGCGATGATCGACAATCCCGCCGACCTCGAGCAGCCCCGCGTCGAGACGCCAGCCTACTCGCCGCGGCGTGACGTGGCGTTCGAGAGGTACCGCAAGGGTGTTTCGACCACTACTACCTACCCCGAAGCCGACAAGGCCAAGCTCAGCGACACAGGCAAATGATCAGCCGCGCACAACATCCGGACCACGAGACCGACGCCGCGCCGCATGCCGACGACTATATCGCTCCTGCCCCGCGCGTGTCGGTGCAGGCGTTCTGCGCGACGGTGGCAACCGCGACAACCGTGAAGGCCGCGAGCGAGGACCGCCGTCTCGCCAAGGCGCACCTCTCGGTGCATATGGGCGGCATCGCTGCGGCGATCGACGCCTATCATACGGCACCGACCCCGAACGTCATCGTGCTCGAGACCGAGAGCGGCAGCGACTTCCTCGCCGGCCTCGACGAGCTCGCAGCCGTCTGTGACGCCGGCACCCGCGTCGTCGTGATCGGCAGGGCCGACGACAAGGCGCCCTATCGCGAACTGGTGCGCCGCGGCGTCAACGACTATGTGGTCGGCCCGGTCGAGGTGCTCGACGTGGTGCGCTCGATCTGCGGCCTGTTCTCGGCGTCCGATGCAATCACTGTCGGCAGGATGATCGCGGTCTGCGGCGCCAAGGGCGGCGTCGGCGCGTCCACGGTCGCGCATAACATCGCCTGGGCGATCGCGCGCGACGTCGGGCTTGATTCGGTCGTGATCGATCTCGACCTCGCATTCGGCACGGCCAGCCTCGATTACAACCAGGACCCGGTCCAGGGCATCGCCAATGCGGTGTTCCAGCCGGAGCGCCCGGACAGCGCACTGATGGAGCGCCTGCTTGCCAAATGCACCGACCATCTCAGCCTGCTGGCGGCGCCGGTGACGCTGGATCAAGTCTATGACTTCGGCGCCGACGCGTTCGATGCCATCTTCGACACCTTGCGCATGACGACGCCCTGCATCGTGCTCGACGTGCCCCACCAATGGACCGCCTGGACCCGCCGCGCCCTGATCGGCGCCGACGACATCCTGATCGTCGCCGAGCCCGATCTCGCCAACATGCGCAACACCAAGAATATGATGAACACGCTGAAGGCGGCGCGGCCCAACGACCGTCCTCCGCTCTACTGCCTCAACCAGGTCGGCATGACCAAGCGGCCGGAGATCGAGGTGCGCGCCTTCGCCAAGACCATCGACAGCCAGCCGATCGCCACCATTCCTTTCGATTCGAAACTGTTCGGCACCGCCGCCAATAACGGCCAGATGATCGCGGAGATCGCCTCCAATCATCGCATCACCAAGACGTTCCTGCAGATCGCGCAACGGATGACCGGGCGCGCCGACACAAGGGCCCAGCGCAATTCGCTGTTGTCACCGATCATGAAGAAATTGCGCGCGGTCGGCGCCCGATCGAAAGGCGCCTCAGCCTAGTAGGCACCGCGCGTCAATCGGAGCTGCCGACCGCCGCCACTGGGATCTTCTCGGTACCTCCCCGCGGTCCTTCCTTGCGGGCCAGCACACGCTTCAATGCGGCGACATTGGCGACGGCTTCCTCCGGCGGCACATCCGCCTTCACGATGCTCTCCGCCTCGCCGGCGCGGCCCTGCAGGCCGACTGCGAGCGCCAAATTGACCTTGATCCGCTGATCGTTCGGCGCGCGGGTGCGGGCTTTGCGCAGCGTCTCCTCGGCCAGCGGCAATTCCTTCGACAGCACGTAGGACAGCCCGAGATTGGACAGCACCGACGGCTCGTCGGGTGCGATCTTGAGCGCGCTCGCATAGTATTGCCGCGCCTCGTCGTGGCGGTCGAGCTGATCGAGCGCGGCTCCCTGCGCGGACAGGATCCGCCAATCCGGATCATCCGGGCTGTGGGCGCGGCCGAGCACATCGAAGGCCTGCTGGAAATTGCCGTTGTCGGCGAGCGCACGCCCATAGCCGGCGAGCAGCGCCTTGTTGTTCGGCTGCGCCATCGAGGCCTGCTCGAGGATCGCGACCGCCTGCGCGCGCTGCCCGGTGGCGCGCAGGGCCTTGGCGTATTGCAAGGCTGCGGCAGCGTCCTTCGGATTGGCCTTGAAGCGCTCGTGATAGGTCTGAAGGTCGCGCCGCGGGTCGGCGCTTGGCCGGCTGTCCTCGGCCGTGTCGCCGAGCGATCCCGTGATGTCGGAAGGGAGGGAGGTCTGGCAGCCGCTAAGCGCCAGCACCAGGGCCGCCGATGCTGCCGCGCCGACGAGGAGCCTTGCGGCGGAAGATCGGTGAAGCAACTTCTGGGACATGTACCCTGACCACGGTCGGCGATTGCCCAGAATGCTTCGCAGCTTAACCCTAAATCCGGGTTAAGGAGGCGCGCTACACAGGATGTTCGACCCGATATCGAACCATCTTCGCGCCTTTGTTGCTACCGACGACATGCATCATCGACAGCCGCACAACTTGCAGTCTAATCGACGAACTGTGCGCCGAACTCGCAGCCGATCCGCCAGGCGAGACGGCATTGGCGCGGGCTGCCGTTCGACAGGATGATGGTGAACTCAGAGGGAATTTCCGCATATTCGGCGATCACCTTGACGCCGCCATCGGAGATATCAGTGATCATGCAGTCCCGCGGCAGGGTGCCGGTGCCGAACTGGATCTTGGCGAGACTCCTGCACAGACGACGCTCGCTCTTACGTCGATTGACGAACATGTCGACCCCGGCCCCTGCTCATTGATTAGCCCGTTTGTTCTTCTGCTGTAGCGAGAAATCGTTGGAATCCGGCTAGCGGGACTGCTCGCAGTTGAACTGTCGGCTTCAGACTCCATTTACCGGCTCTGCGGGCCTTTTCCTCGAAATGACGTAATCTCGGGCAAACGGCGCGCTGGCACAGATGAACTCCCGCATCCATTCCTTGGGAACAAATGGGTTGATCCGCCGTCGTTTGGCGATAGCCTGACCCTTTGTCCGGACTTCCAGGAAACTGACGAGCATGGGAAGCATGGTTCTCCTCGATCTGATGGGTGGCGTGGCACTGCTGCTGTGGGGCCTGCACATGGTCCACAGCGGGATTCTGCGCGCATTCGGGCCGGATCTGCGCATCCTGCTGGCAAAAGCACTGAACAACCGATTCACCGCTTTCGCCGCGGGCCTCGGCCTCACCGCCCTGCTTCAGAGCTCGACCGCCACCGCCCTGATCACAAGTTCGTTTGCATCCGAAGGGCTCGTGAGCCTGGTTCCGGCGCTGGCAATCATGCTGGGTGCCAATGTCGGCACCACGCTGATCGTGCAGATCCTGTCGTTCAACATCGCCGCAATCGCCCCGCTCCTCTTCATCATCGGGCTCGTCGCGTTCCGCAGCGGGCCGCGCTCGCGCATCAAGGATATCGGCCGCGTCTCGATCGGGCTCGGACTGATGCTGCTGGCGCTGCACATCCTGCTCGACACGCTGGCGCCGGCGGAGAATGCGCCCGGCGTGCGCGTCGTCATGAATGCGATCACCGGCGATCCCGTGCTCTGCATCTTCATCGGCGCCGTCGTCACCTGGCTGGTGCATTCCAGCGTCGCCAGCGTGCTTCTGGTGATGTCGCTCGCCTATTCGCAGTTCATCACGCCCTATGCGGCGTTCGCGCTGGTGCTCGGCGCCAATCTCGGCAGCGCGATCAATCCGCTGTTCGAAGGCGCGCGGCGCGACGATCCGGCGAGTTACCGGTTGCCGCTCGGCAATCTCATCAATCGCGTCATCGGCATCCTCGTGGTCGCCCCGTTCCTCGGTCCGATCGCCGCGCATCTGTACGCTTTCCAGCCCGATCTCGCCAAGGCAACTGCGCTGTTCCACATCGCTTTCAACGTCGCGACAGCGGTTCTCTTCATTGGCGTGCTCGACAGTCTGGCACGGCTGCTCGGAATGCTGCTGCCTAGGCGCGTCCGCGATGCCGATCCGGCCCGGCCGCGCCATCTCGACGAGAGTGCGCTGGAGACGCCGTCGCTTGCGCTCGCCGACGCCGCGCGCGAAGCACTGCGCATGGGGGATATCGTCGAAGAGATGCTGCGCAAGGTGATGGCGGCGATGATGACGGGTGACCGGGTGCTGGTCGACCAGGTGTCGCGGATGGACAACAGCGTCGACAGCCTCGACGAGGCGATCAAGCTCTATGTCACGAAGCTCACCCGCGGCAGTCTCGACGAGCGCGAAGGCCAACGCGCGATGGAGATCATCTCGTTTGCGATCAACCTCGAACATATCGGCGACATCATCGACAAGAACCTGAGCGAGCTCGCCACCAAGAAGATCAAGCGCCGGCTGCAGTTCTCGCCCGAGGGCACCGAGGAATTGCAGGCGTTCCACAGGCGCACGCTGGACTCGCTCCGGATCGCGTTCGGCGTCTTCATGTCGGGCGACGTCAATGAGGCGCGCAAGCTGGTTGCGGAAAAAGCCGCGCTGCGCAGTGCCGAGTTCGCCGCGACCGAGCGGCACCTCGAACGCCTGCGCGAAGGTCGCCCAGAAACCATCGAGACGACGTCCCTGCACCTCGACGTGCTGCGCGACCTCCGCCGCATCCATTCGCACATCTGCTCGGTCGCCTATACCGCGCTCGTCTCCGCCGGCGAACTCGCCGCCGATCGCAGCACCGAAAGTGATGTCGGTGCGCTGCCGGGGACCGTGGCACAGCCGACGCCGCGGTAGTTGATCGCTGCGTCAGGCCCTACCCCGCCGGCTCTCACTCCGGCTTCGTCCCCGCTTTCGCCAGAACGACGCTGTCATTGCGAGCGCAGCGAAACAATCCATAGCGCCGCAAGTGGAGGCATGGATTGCTTCGCTGCGCTCGCAATGACGGGGTGAGGTCTGACTCAAATGTCAAGCAACGTCGGGATATGAGTCTACGTTCTCGCGGCGCTTTGCGTCCGAGCTCTGCTTCACTTTCCATCCTCTCCAGCTGCCTCGGCGAAGCCGAGATCAGAGGATCAATATCTCTCGTGCGGTATTAATGTGACGGGGGACACAAGTTTCCGAGGAGGCTCGAAATGTACACGCGCGTTCTAGGATTCACGGTATCTGCTCTCATTTTGGCGAACGGCATTGTCGGTGCGATTGCACAGGACCGAATGACGCCTCAGCCAGATCAGCAACAAATGCAATCCCATCCCACCGGCCAGGACGGCGCGAGCACGATGGGACAAGGCGGTATGATGGGGCACGGCATGATGGGAGGACATATGATGGGGCGCGGCATGATGGGTGGGAGCGCGATGGGTCCACCTTTTATGATGCGTATGATGTTCGCTTTGATGGACGCCGACAGCGATGGGACCATCTCACTGCAGGAGTTTCAGACAGCTCACGAACGGATTTTCAAGGCGATGGACAGCAATAGAGATGGCACGCTTACCCTGGAGGAGATGCAAGCGTTCATACACGGGACGAGGTGATCGGCTCCGAGCGGATGGCGCCTCGTCTCGTGCGCCATCCGCTCCTGCAATTGATCTTTTGCGAACAAGCGAGCCTTAAGCCTTCAGGTCCGTGATCCGCATTATCGCGACCACATTCCCGTCGTTGTACGCCTGCTCTTTTGTGTCCTTGTTGCAGGTCCAGACAAAGTTTTTCTTGGCCGTAAAGGTCTTTCCTTCCTGTTCAATCCGAAGCTCCCCCTCCGGCATATGACAGATCATGGCATTCATCATCGGGGGACCCATCGTCTTCGATCCCGGCTGCATAATGACATCGCGCATTGAGACGGTCTTAAAGCCGGGAATGATGGATGGTGTCTCACCGTCGTAGGCACGGACCACGACACCTGGCCACGGCGTGGTGTCCTTGTAGCCCGAGGTTTGAGCGGCGGCGTGCTTCATCATAGCCGCCGAAGCCGCTGCCAAGCCGATTCCCAGCGCGGACCTTCGATCGATCTTGCTCATCGCTTTTCTCCCGACGTTGCGCAACGAGCCGCTGCAAAAGCGGCGCGCAAAGTTCGTGGTGAATGGTGGTGCGAACCGAAAAAAACGGTCTCTTAAGAGCGCGTGCCTGCCGATGGCGCCAGTGCTGCTCGTTCGCCCCGGACGGTGATTTCGGCACGTCCCGCCTGAAGGGCAACTGCATTCTACGTGATCTGACGCACCTGGGAAACAGGTTGCGTCGCCCGAAGACACGATTGCCATACGTTCGGAGGTGTGCACCGTGAGGCCGCAAACGCTACGAGCCACGCAGAAGTGCGTCAATCATCTCCGACGTAATTTCATCCGATGAGAGATCGACCAGCGCGTAGATTCCGCATGGCGCAATAACGTCAGGACAACTGACAATACGTGCTGCGCTTTGCGAGCACGTATTGTGGCACTGAACGTCGCGCCGGCGACAAGAAGTACATTGACGGTGCCTGCGTGCTGGCCGACAGTGAGGGCGACAAGATTTTCTCGACCTTCGATACGCGCGATCTCGACAAGTCCCAGGCGAAGATGGATTGCGGCACTCATATCATCACCGGCGGTACCGGGAAGTATAAGGGGATCACCGGGAGCGAACCATTTGCTTGCATCAATATGCCTGCGCTGGCAGGCGCGGGTGACTATTTTGCGATGGACATCCGGGCGTCGATTACTGAACGAGAGCCCTGTTATTTTCGAGTACTGCCTGTGGCGTGTTCCGGAAGCCGATGGCCAACCGGTTGTAGACATTCATCAAGCCGATCGCGATCGTGAGATCGACCAGTTCCTTTTCCTCGAGGACTGTGCGCGCGGCGTTGAATGCTTGATCCGGTATGCCGGTCTCTGACACACGTGTCACCGTTTCGGCCCAGGCAAGCGCGGCACGCTCACGCTCGCTGAAGAGATGGCCAGCCTCCGCCCAAGCCTGCACCAGCGCAAGCTTCTCGACCTTCACACCCTTCTTGATGAGGTCGCGGGTGTGCATGTCGAGGCAATAGGCACAGTTGTTGATCTGCGAAACCCGCAAGTAAACCAGGTCAACCAGCTCGGCGGGAAGACCGCTCTGCATGATATAGCCATAGACGCCGCCAAGGGCTTTTACGCCGTTCGGCGCGACTTGGTTGTAATCGAGACGCTTGGTCATCGTTATTCTCCTTGGTCTTCAGGCTCTATTTGACTGGTGTGGTCAGTGCCTTGTCGTCGGTATCGACGACGAAGACAGCGAGCAGCTTTGCCGGCTCGGTCCTGCTCGCATTGCGGCTGATAGAATGGCTGGCGCCGGGTGGTTCGGACCAACTCTCACCCGCCTTGTAGACCCGCGTTGCTCCGTCGTTCACCTTCGACTCGATGCTTCCGGAAATGACATAGGCGTAGATGAAGGACGATTTTGCGTGGGTATGCGGAGCCGAGGCTCCACCCGGCGGGTAGTCGACGACCACCGCGATCAGAGACTTGCCGGGAATGTTGGGTATCGTCTGCTCGAAGTTCGTCGTGACCTTGCCGCCGACATCCTGGGCGGAAATGGGCGAAGCAGATGCAATGGCAATGGCAATGGCAGCGGATGCTGCGGCAATGACAGTTCGTATCTTCATGGCTCTTCTCCTTTCGCTCCATTAAATGTCCTCCCCTTAGGTCGGAAAAAAGCACCAAGAACGCACGAAAATCGTGTACTACGAGCCACGTGACCAAGCCGCTCAAATTGGAACTCGACCGCTCTGCGAAGACGCCGCTGGCTGAGCAGATCCGAAAGGGTATCGGCGCGGCGATCGAGAGCGGCGTGCTCGCACCCGGCGCGCGCCTGCCGTCCTGGCAGGACCTTGCGGCGCAGCTTGGCGTCGCCCGCGGCACTGTGCGCGCGGCTTACGAGAAGCTGTCCGCAGCGCAGCTCATCGTCGCTTCGCGGGCCGCCGGCACCCATGTCGCGGATCGGCCTCGCGCAGTCACCCGCTCCGAGCAGCCGCCTGATCCGGGCTCGTTCATGGAGATGTATCGGGAGATGACCCAGGGACCGGCCATCTTTCAGATGGGGGTACCTGCAAAGGAAACATTTCCGGCCACGCTGCTCGCACGAATCCGCGCCCATGCCATTCGCACTGAGGCGCGCGCAGCACCCATTTACCCGGACCCTCGCGGTGAACTTGAACTGCGGCGGGAAATCGCCGCCTATCTTGCCATCGCCCGTGGTATCGAATGTTCGGCCTCGCAGGTCATCATAACCGGGGGATACAGCGGCGGACTCGGACTGGCGCTCCGCGTCCTTGGCCTCGAGGGACAGAAAGCCTGGACAGAGGACCCCGGCTTCCCGTTCACCCGCCACGGCCTGGAGCTCGCAAGATTATCGCTTGTACCAATACCAGTCGACGACAGCGGCATCGATGTCGACCATGGGCTGCGCCACGCCCCGGACGCCAAGCTGGTTGTCGTCACCCCCGGGCAGCAGGCGCCGCTCGGGGTTACTCTATCACTGGAACGCCGATTGCGTCTGCTCGATTGGGCCGCTCAAGCAAGCGTATGGGTGATCGAAGACGACTATCTGAGCGAACTGCAGCTCAGGGGGCGAGCCGCGCCGGCGCTCGCCTCACTTGATCGCGCCGGGCGCGTCATCCACATCGGCTCCTTCAGCAAGACCATCAGTCCGACCTTGCGGCTCGGCTTCCTCGTCGCGCCCGCCTCGCTCTCGTCGCGCTTCGCGGAGGTCGCCGCGTGCCTGGCGCCGCCGCCCGGGCCGTCCGTGCAGCTCGCGACCGCCGAATTCATGCGCGAAGGCCACTACCTGCGCCATCTTCGGCGCACCAAACGTGCCTACTTTGCTCAGCGCGACGCCTTGCTGGAGTGCCTGCGGCCGCACGTCGAGGCTGCCAGCATCACAACGGCGGGATTGGCGGTGCTGCTACGATTGCCCGACGGCGCGCCGGACACATCCATCGCCAGGGAAACCCTCGCGTTCGGAATGGCACCATCCGCTTTATCAACTTGGTACGCACGGCCGGATTCCGGACGATCGGGGCTTCTTCTGGGCATCGCGACGGTGCCAAACAAGCACCTGGCGAAATCCTGCGATCGTCTTTGCGGGATCATCGAGCGCTTCAAGTGAGAGTCGTGCGGTTACCGGGCTCCCTCAGCGATCCAGCGTCCTCGATCCCTTCCCGCGACTCTTCACGATCAGCATGATGTTTCTGACATAGATGATCGTGGCCAGTCCCTGGCCAAGAATGATGACCGGCTCACGCTTGGCGATGCCATAGATCAGCGTCATCAATCCGCCGCCCATCGAGAAGAACCAGAATGCCATCGGCACCACGCTCTGTCCGGCGCGCTCGCTCGAAATCCACTGCACCAGGAAACGCGCGGTAAACAGCAATTGCGCGACCAGGCCGAACGCAAGCCAGAAATCGAACTTGGCGACGAAGACGTCGTAGAGGTAGTTGCCGAGCGCCTCACCGTACTGAATCAGCATCACTGCTCCTCGGTCACCTCGGTCACTTCCGTGACCACGGGCGTCGGCCTCTTGCGGCGGATCAGCCACCAGACGCCGGCGAGATCCATGATCCCAATCCAGAGCCGGTCGAAGAAGCCGTAGTTCGAGACGCCGGAATGGCGGGGACGGTCGACCACGTCGACATAGGCGATCTCAAAGCCCTCGCGGCGGACCAGCGCCGGCAGGAAGCGATGTAGCCCGTCGAAATAGGGCATCATCAGGAACACCTCGCGCGGAAATGCCTTCAATCCACAGCCGGTGTCGCGCGTGCCGTCGCGCAGGATCGCGCCGCGCACGGCATTGGCGATGCGCGATTGCAGTTTCTTGAAGCCGGTATCCTTGCGCCCTACCCTCTGGCCGGCGGCAAGCCCGATGCGGCCGCTCCCGTTCTCAACCGCGGCAATCAGATCCGGCAGGAATGAGGGATCGTTCTGGCCGTCGCCATCCAGCGTCGCGACGATCGCGCCGCGCGCGGCACGGACGCCGCTGCGCACGGCCGCCGATTGCCCCGAAGAGGCCACGTGCCGGAGCTGGCGCAGATTGGAGCGCTCCTTCATGGCCGCGCCGATCCGCGACGCGGTCGCATCGGTCGAACCGTCATCGACATAGATGATCTCGTAGACCCAGCGGCGGCCGAGCGCGACGGCGATCTCCGCAATCAGCGGCGCGATGTTTTCGGCCTCGTTGCGCACGGGCACAACGATGGAGACGGCCACCGCGGTCTGGTCGGAAGAAGGCAATTCGGCACTCTTGGCTGGATTTTTTGCTCTCTGGACGGCCTTGCGGCCGGAACCGCCTGATAGGGCGGGACGGCGCCCGCTTTTATGTGGCGGAAGCGCGCCCGGCAACCCTTTTGAGGCGGTCCAGTGACGGGCGGGCAAGGGGGTAGATCGTGCCGTCGCGCTGGATCGCGAAGCCAAGCCTCCGGGCCGCAAACCAGTAGCGCACCGCCATGGCGCAGATCACGCCGACCAGCGCGCCGCCGACCACGTCGCTCGGGTGATGCGCCAGCAATACCAGACGGGTGGCGCAGATCACGAGGGCATAAATCAGCATCACGAACCGCAGCCGTGGCCACAGTGCGGAGACCGCAAAGGCCAGCGCAAAGGCAGTGGTCGCATGCCCGGAGGGAAAGCTCGCATAGGCCTCGCTGCCGGCGAAATGCGAGAAGTTGAAGGCGTTGGGCTCGCCGCCCACAAACGGCCGGCCGCGCCCGACGACCCATTTCAGGAGGTCGCCGACCAGGACCGGGAACAACACCGCGAAGAACAGGAACTGCAACCGCGTTCCTAGTCCCAACAGCAGGGATCGCCGAATGCCGTGCAGCGCCGGCGCAATGATCGCAACCAGGATCAACAGTCCAGCCACGGTCCAAAGCACATAGGCATCCTTGCCGAAATCGGTGAGAATGCGGACCCACCACAGGCTTGCGGTACCGCGCGGCGGCATCAGCTTGATCTCAGGCACATCGAACGCAAGCATCAGCACAATGATGGCGGCGCCGATGATCGCGATCAGCGCCAGCCCGTGCCGCGCCGCGCGCCGGCCGGCTTCGGCGCGACGCGAATGCGACGGCGCGCGCACAAGCTGGGCAAGCGACCGCCCCGTCAGCGTGGCCAAGCGCGCCGGATAGCTTGCGGATTCATGGCGAACGACCGGCGCCGACATTTTCTACTGCACGTCCTCGGAACGGTAGATGCCAATGGAGATCGGCCTGCCCTGCGAGATGTTATAGCCATCGATGCGCATCGCCGCGCTGTAGCGCAAACCGATCGCCTCGGCCCGCTGCACGAAATTGCGCTCGGAACGCGCCTCCACCAGCGCAAACCGGCATGCGCCCTGCGCCAGGAAATCCGCAGCGCCCGAACCGTCGGTCAGGACGATCGAGGTGTCGGTCGAAAAGACCAGGCTCGGCTCGTGATAGCCGGCCGAGGCCAGCTTCGGACTTGGACAATTGGCGTAGCGCAGGAGGTACCCCACCTCGGCGCTTGGAAACAGCGGCTTCAACGACGGCACCACCAGGCCATAGATGGCAATCGCAAGCAGCATCGCCGCGATCACCGCATTCAGGAACGAGCGCTCGGCGCGGCTGTCCTCGAACATCCACCAGGCGGCCAGGCCGAAGATCATCGCACCCGCCAGGAGCGGCCAGGCCGGAAACGCCGGCTGATGGGTCAGCTTGATCGCGCCAGCCACCGCAATCACGGCGGCGATCGCGGGGATCGCGAACCACCAGGCCGAGCCGCGGATCAGCCAGACGGAGCGCGACAGCACGCGCCGTTCCAGCGCACCGACGGTCAGGATCGCGATGGCGGGATAGAGCGGCAGCACGTAATGCGGCAATTTCGTTAGCACCGCCTCGAACACGATCCAGGACGGGATCAGCCAGGCCAGCAGAAACTGCGCGCCGGGCTCGCGCCGCGCCCGCCACACCGCCGGTGCCGCCATACCTGCCAGCGGCGCGCCCGGCCAGAACGTGATCCAGAACAGGACGAGATAGAGCCCGGGCGGCGCGCCATGGGATTCCTGCGCGCCGAGCTTGCTCAGCATGTCGCCGCCGACGGAGTCGGCGAAGAAGGTTTCGCCGGCGCGCAAGAAGATCAGGACGAACCACGGCAGCACCAGCACCAGGCACCACATCAGGCCCCAGACCGGGCGCATGCGGGAGAACCACTCCAGCGAGCGGTCGAGGATCGCCAGGGCCGCGATGGCGAGCCCGACAAACATCAGGATCAGCGGCCCCTTGAGCAGGATGCCGCCGGCCAGCGCAGTCCAGAAGATCGCAGGCGGCGCCCACGGCGGATGCGCGGGATCCTCGCCGCGCTGCCAGGACAGATATACCCGTGCCAGCGCCCCCATCGCGGCCGTGACTGACAGCAGCAGCATCGCATCGGTCTTCGCCAGACGCGCCTCGGCCCCGAGCAGCACACAGCTTGCCATCATCAGCGCCGCCAGCGCCGCGCCGCGCCGGGTGACGAAGGCAAGCGCGGTCCAATAGGTCAAAAGCACGGCGCCGATCGCGCCGATCAGTGACGGCACCCGGTAGAGCCAGATCCGTGTCTGCGCCCGCGGCAGGCCAAGGGCGGACGCCGTTTCAACGACTGCGGCCTGCAACCAGTAGATGCCGACCGGCTTCTTGTAGCGGACATCGTCCTGGAAGCGGATGTCGACGAAATCGCCGCTCTCAACCATTTGCTTGGTCGCCTGCGCAAAGCGCGCCTCGTCGCGGTCGATCGGCGGGATGGCGAAGAAGCCGGGCAGGAACAGGATCAGGCAGCACAGCACCAGGAACAGGACCGAGCGCTTATGATTGGCGGTCGCAAACTCGAATGCGAGCGCCAGCCTGCGGCTGGAATGCGCAGGTTTTACAGGCTGTTGCCCTGCTCCGAAACGTCTGACATTGACGGTCTCAACCATGGGCTTCGCATACGATGAAACCGTAGGCCAAACAACCGCAGAGGTTCCGTTTTGTCCCCTGTGTGGGCTCCGGGTCACTGCACCCGGATGACCACCGTATCGGCGGCCCCGGTGGCGTCGATCACGGTCAATCGCGCAAAGCCGGGGCCCGGCGGATCGATCAGGCGCTGGCGGCGGCTATCGAGATCGCCAATCGCGACCCCGTTGACCAGCATGGTTAACGGCAGGACACCGCCGGCGACCTTGACCGGCATTGGCGTGACCTCGCCGCCGGCCGCCCGATCAACATCGATGCGCGAGCCGTTCACCGGGAACTGGATGTGCGGCGCTTGATCGCTGCCCGTGCGCACGAGTTCCCCCATGGGACGGAACCGGCGCAGCGGGAGCGGCAGCTTGGCGTTGCCGCTGACCAGCGTTCCCTTCGGCGCCCTCGGCAGCGCCGCCGGAATCCTGCCGGTCCGCGCAAAGGCGTCGAACAGGATTGGCGCCGCCGCGCTGCGCCCGACCAGCCCCGGCACCGGCGCGCCGTCGGGACGGCCGACCCAGACGCCGATGGTGATGCGGCCATCGAAGCCGACCGACCAGGCGTCGCGGTAGCCATAGCTGGTGCCGGTCTTGAACGCGATCCGGTTGTGCACGCCATTTTCCGGCGGCGGCGTGCCGATCAGGACATTGCCGACCTGCCAGGCGGCAACCTGGTCCATCAGCCGCATCGGCTCGCGCTCGTCCTGATCGAGCATGATCTCGCGGAGCGGCTTGGTGGTGCCGAGCCGGGGGAAGCCGGCATAGAGCTGCGCCAGATCCTGCAGGGTGATGCCGACGCCCCCTAACCCCATCGCCAGCCCGGGCGCCTCGTCCTTCGGCAGCACCAGGCTGGTGCCCGCCTGCTTCAGGCGCGACGACAACCGGCTCGCGCCGACGCGGTCGAGCAGCGCGATCGCGGGCACGTTGAGCGACAATTGCAGCGCCTTGCGCACGGGCACGGTGCCCTGGAATGTCATGTCGAAATTTTCCGGCGCGTAGGAGCCGAAGCGGATCGGGCGGTCGTCGATCAGGCTCTCGGGGTGCACAAAGCCGTCCTCGAAGGCGAGGCCATAGATGAACGGCTTCAGCGTCGAGCCGGGCGAGCGCACCGCGCGCGTCATGTCGACCTGCCCTGCCCGGCGCTCGTCGAAATAGTCGGGCGAACCGACGCGGGCGAGGATGTCGCCGCTTTCATTGTCGACCGCGATGATGGCGACCGAGATGTTCGGCCCTTGCGCGACGGCCCGATCGCGGGCGAGCGATTCCAGATTCTTCTGCAGCGTGGCATCGAGCGTCAGCCGGATGAGGCTCGCATCCTTCATCGTCGCGAGCGCCTGGTCGGCGGAATGCGGCGCCAGGATCGGCATCGGCTTGCGATATTTCGGCACGGCTTCCGACTTGGCCTGCGCCGCATCATCGACGGGCAGCACGCCCCCTTCCACCATGCGATCGAGCACGCGGTCGCGCCCCTCGCGCGCGGCGTCCGAATAGCGATCGAGCCGCCGCCGCTCCGGCGATTGCGGCAGTGCGACCAACAGCGCCGCTTCCGCCAGCGTCAGCCGCTTCGGCTCCTTGCCGAAATAGGCGATCGATGCCGCGCGCACGCCTTCGAGATTGCCGCCGAACGGCGCCAGCGCGAGATAGAGGTTGAGGATCTCGTCTTTGTCGAGTTGCCGTTCAATCTCAACGGCGCGCACGATCTGGCGCAGTTTCGCGTAGAGCGAACGCTCGCGCCGTGGCTCCATCAGCCGCGCGAGCTGCATCGTGATGGTCGAGCCGCCGGAGACGATGTGGCCGGAGGTAACGAGCTGCAACGCGGCGCGCGAGAGCGCCAGCGGATCGACGCCGCGATGGGAATAGAACCGACGATCCTCGTAGCCGAGCAACAGCTTCAGATAAGTCGGATCGACTGATGTCTTCGCATCGACCGGCAACCGCCAGCGGCCGTCGGCCATCGCGTAGGCGCGCAGCAGTTTTCCATTGCGGTCGACGATTGTGGTGGAGACCTTGCGCGCGTCTGCAAGTGGCAACGGGCCGAGGGAGATGGCCCAGACGGTGAAGGCAGATGCAGTGACAATGAGAACAGCCGCAGCAAACGCAGCGATGCGTATGACGCGCCGCCTGCTACCACGGACGTCATGGCCGGGCCTGTCCCGGCCATCCACGTTCTTCTCCGCGGCAGGCGTGGATGCCCGGGTCAAGCCCGGGCATGACGATGGTGTCTGTGGAGACGCCGTCCCCTTCATGGCACCGTCCCTCATCCCACCACCACTCATTTCGCCGCGCGTACCTCCACGGTGCCGGTGCCGGTGCGGCCGTAGCGCGAGGGGTTGTACATGTCCTCGACATAGGCCTGCGGCAGCACGTATTTGCCCGGCGAGACCGCGCGGACGACATAGGCCACCGTGAACACCGACTTGGCGTCGCTGGCGCGGTCGATCGCTGCGGTGAAGCGGTCATCGCGGAACTCAGTGTGCTTGGGCTCCTCGCCGTCCTCGATCCAGTCGAGCGTGCCGGAGTCGCCGGAGGATACGAGGTGCGGGTTGTCGATCTCGAGGCCGGCCGGCAGATAGTCCGACACGATGATGTGGCCGTATTCCGGCTTGGCTTCAGTGATCTTCAGCACCACGGCGAAACGATCGTTCTGTTTCGCCTTGCTGACGCCGGCCGGCTTGCCGTCGAGCGTGAAGTAATTGCGCTCGATCTTGAAGCCGTTCGAAGCGGCCGGCTCCGGCGTCACCGGCGAGCCCGACACGGAGACCACGACCTGCACCGGCGCTTCACCGGTATTGGTGATCTTGATCGGCTTGCCGGCCATCGCCTCAGCCTTGTAGCTGCGGAACACCGCTGTCTTGACCGGCTGTCCGTCGACGTCGAGGCTCAGCGTTTCCTTGGCGAGCGCGCGGGCGGCCAGCACCAGCCAGGCATTCTCCTGGGTCGAGGTGTAAGGCGTCAGCCCCCGCGCCGCCTCGACGCGCGCGACGGCGCCGATCATGGTCGCACGCGGTGCGTTGCCCTCGCCGGCGAGCGAGACCAGCGCGGCGGCATCGCGCAGCGCCGAGCCGTAATCGGTGCGGCCGAACTCAAGCACCGGCTTTGGATTGAGCGCCTCGAGCGCGGCGGCATAGACCCGCTCCGCCCTCGCCCGGTCGCCGACCAGCGCCAGCGCGGCCGCGAGTTGCGATTTGGCGATCGGGGTCGCGAGGTTGTTCAGCTTGGTGTCCGCGAGGTAGCGCAGGTCGCCGATCGGGGCCGCGCCATTGCGGGCGAGCACGTAGAGGCCATAAGCGAGATCGCGGCCACCGTCCTTCTCCGGCTCGTTGGCGTTGACAACGGCGTTGCGGATGCGGTCGAGCGCGCTCTTGAACAGCACGTCCGGCACCACAAACCCCTTCTCGCGGGCGCGGGTCAGGAAGTCGGTAACGTAAGCATCGAGCCAGGCGTCGTCGCCGCCGGCCGACCACAAACCGAACGAGCCGTTCGGGCCTTGGCGGGCGAGCAGCCGCTCGATCGCGTCCTTGATGCGCTGGTCGGCCGCGGTGTCCATCGCCAAATGCGCCCCGGCGGCGAGGTCGTTGACATAGAGCAGCGGCATCGCGCGGCTCGTGATCTGCTCCGAGCAGCCATACGGATAGCGGTCGAGCGCCTTGAGGATGGTCGCGGCGTCGAGCGCAGTCGACAGGCTCGCCGACACCGACACGCCGCCTGTGCCCTGCACGAGGTCGGTGAACATGTCAGACGTCAGCGTCAGGCTGTCGCCCTTCGCCAGCGTGCGGACCGAGCGACGCGCGAGTACCTGCGTCGCCGGCTTGACGTCGAGCGCGTAATGGCGCGCCAGCGTCAGTCCGTTCGGGCCTGTGATGTCGACGTCGAGATTGCCGGCGCCGGCGCCGCCGGCATCGAGTGCCAGCGACAACGAGGTGCGCTGCTTGGCGGCGAGTCTTACCGTGGTGGCAGGATTGCCCGAGAGCTTCACCGGACCGGACGCCTTGACATTGATGATGTAGTCGCCGGCTGCGCCCTCGACATTGTCGATATCCATGCTCATGGTGCCGTGATCGCCATTGAGCAGGAAGCGCGGCAACGTCGCGGTCAGCACCACGGGATCGCGCACGATGACATCGGTGGTGGCGCGGCCGAGCTTGGTGGCGCTCCATGCGACCGCCATCACCCGCGCTGTGCCGGCGAATTCCGGAATGTCGAAGCTGATCTCGGCGGTGCCATCGGCGCCGACGGTGACGATGCCGGAATAGACCGCAAGCGGCTTCTGCGTGGGCGGCGAGCCCTGCAATTCGGCGCCGCCGGAATCGCCGCCGGTCCTGATCTGGCCACGCGTGCCCTGCATGCCGTCGATGAGCTGCCCGTAGAGGTCGCGGATTTCGGCCGTCAGGCGGCGCTGGCCGAGATAGTAATCATCAGGCGCCGGCGGCTTGTAGTTGGTGAGGTTGAGGATGCCGACATCGACGGCAGCCACCACGACCTTGGCGTCCTCGCCGGGATTGAGCCCGTCGAGCTTGACCGGGATATTCAACGCCGAGCCCGGCCGCACCAGCGACGGCGGCGAGAGCGTCACCGCGAGCGTGCGAGCCTTCTTGTCGATACCAAACCATTTTAGGCCGATCGCGCGGCCCGGCATGCGCTGCGCGGCGGTATCGAGCGGACGGCGCAAGGTCGTCATCACATAAGCGCCGGTGCCCCAGTCCTTGCCGACGGTGAGCCTGACCTGCTGCGTGCCTTCCTTGACGTCAACGGTCTGCGTCGTCAGCAGGCGATCGCCGAGCACGTTCACGGTCAGCCGCCCCGCCGAACGAGCGTTGACGGACACAACCATGGTGTCGCCGGACTGGTATTCCGGCTTGTCGATCGAGGTCTCCAACAAATCCGGCGTGTCGGCGCTGCTGTCGGAATACCAGCCGACATCGAACTGCACCGAGGTCAGCGGACCGTCGGCATCGCTCGACTTGACGTCGAGGCGGTAGCGGCCCGGCTGCGGCGCGAACGACAGCCGCGACGGCTGGTCGGAGGCGAGATTGACATCGCCATCGGCGACACGGCTCGTCGACTTCACGGGTTCAAAATCCCAGGACGAGCCCTGGCGGTACCATTGGTAGCGCGACTCGATCTTCAGGAGTTCGTAGCGCAGACCGTTGCGCGCGAGCTGCTTGCTGTCGGGATCGACGAACACGACGTCGAATTCGGCCTTGTCGCCCTCTGCCACGCTCTTGTCGCCGAATAGCGGCTTGATGCCGATCAGCGAACTCGCCGGTGCCACCGGGAGCACGATCTTCCGCTCAACCGAGCGACCGCCGGTCTCCGCCATGCGGACGAAGATCTGCGCTTCCTGCGGCCGGGTCGAGGTCGGCGCCTTCTCCAGCTTCACCGGGAAGACAGCCGTGCCCTTGGCGTCCGACTCCGGCAGGTTCTCGATCGGGGTACGCTCATTGCTGGCGCTCTCTTCGTCGGCGACGCCGAACTGGTAGCCGGGATAGCCGGGACGGCCCGAGGCCGCCGTCGTCACCAGCATGTCGCCTTCGAGCTGCAGCCCGGAAGCCGGCGCGCCGTAAAGGAAATGACCGTCGACCTTAAGTTCCACTGGAACTTCAGCTTTGATGACCTTGTCCTTGGCGGTCAGGTCGAATTCGATCCGCTCGGGGATGTAGTCCTCGACCATGAAGGTGGTCTCGCCGACCGAAGAGCCCTTCGGATCGGTGAACGCACGCACGCGCCAGGTGCCGGTCGGCACCGCCGAATTGAGCGCGACGGCCATGGTGCGGCCGCCGGCGCCCTGGTCGGGCAGCACGGCGCGGCGGAATTCAACGCCGTCGGGTCGCTCGATGACGAGCGTCAGTGGGCCGCCGGTCATGGCGTTGCCCTGCCCGTCCCGCAAGAGCGCGGTCAGATAGACGGTCTCGTTGGAGCGGTAGACGCCGCGCTCGGCATAGACGAAGGCATCGGCGCCCGAGGGCACCGCGCGACCTGCGACACCACGATCGGTCAGGTCGAAGGCGTTGGACTTGAGGCTCAGGAACGCATAGTCCGCCTTCTCGCTCATCACGGTCAGCAGCGCCGGCGACAGGCCGCCCTCGCCGCGCGCCAGCCCGGCTTCGAACAGCACGTGACCAGTCTCATCGGTCTTGCGCGTGGCCAGGATCTCGTTGTTGCGGGCGACCAGCTTCACGTCGACTTTCGCGACCGGCTCGGTGGACGCCAGCGAATTGACGAAGACATGGATGCCGTCATTGCCGGAGAACGCCGTCAGCCCCATGTCGGAGACGATGAACCATTGCGTCGCCAGCGTGCCGTCATCGTCGCTGCTCGGCCCCTTGGCGGCGGCGGTCATGACATAGACGCCGGGCTGCAGGTCGCCGAGCGCCTGGTCGACCGGGAACGCGGTGACAACGTCCTGGTTGAGCGTGGTCGCGGTCGCGAGTTCGCCGGACCAGACCTTCATCCCGCGCTGGTCGCCGAGGTCGGAGAGCTGGTAGCTGCTCAGCGTGCGCTGGAAGTCGCTGTCGATCACCGTGTTGATCAGGTTGCGGTCGCCGATCCGGAACACGTTGATGGTGACGGCCGGCGTGTTGACGCTGACCACGGGGATGCCGCGCTGGCCGGTGCGCGGCAGCACATAGGCGCGGCCGGTGAAGCGCACGAACGGCTTGCGGTCGCGGACATAGATGTTGAATTCGCCCGACTTCGGCAGCACCTCTTTCACGGTCGACGGCAGGCCGGCGCGCAGGTTGATGTTGTAGCGCTCGCCGTGCTTCAGCCCGTCGACGCAGAGCTGCTTGCCCTCGGTGGAGAGCGCCGGCTTGTCAGTGCCGGCAAGCGCCACGAACGGCGCGAAATCGACGCGCTTGGCCAATTCCTCGGAGAACTGGAAGCAGGCCCGCGGCGTCGCGCCATCGGAATCCACGCTGTAGTCGAGCAGCCGGAAGCCATGCTCGTCGCGCATCTTCTCATATTGGCCGCGGACGTCGGCGACCTCGCGCATGTCGAGCGACATCCTGAAAGCATCGAGCGCCGGCCGCCACAGTTTGCGATCCGAAAATGCCCGGCCGAGAACGGCCAGCGCATCGGCCTCCTCTGCCTGGTTGCCAGCACGCTGGTAGGCGATGTAGGCGGCGGTCGAGGCGCGCTCGAGCAGGAAGGTCTGCTCGCTCGAGGTCGACGTGCGGATCTGGAAGATGGTGCGGGCGAGCCGCAGCCAGTTGTTGCTGTCCTCCGGCGTGGTGGCGGCGATCTGGCCGAGGATCTGCAAGCCGGAGCGGAAGTCGGCGCGGCGGAAGGCGGCATCCGCATCGGTCTTCAGCGTCGCCGTGCTCTTGGCGACCGGCCCCGCCTCGCTCTTGATCTGCGCCTCCAGCTTGATCGCGGAATCGGCAAGGTCGTCGCGCTTGAACGCCTTGTCAGCCGCCTGCGCCGTCGCGAGGCCAAGCGCCAGCGCTGCGCAAAAAGCTGCGACACGAACCAAACCAATCATGACGGATCTCCCGGGGCAGCGAACGAACGCCGCGTGACGAATAAAAGGGCGCGAAAAGGTGACAGACTGATGGCGCGGAAACAACGTAGCGAAGAAGTCGCAAACAGGCATTGCCAAACCAGTCATTATCCCCGGCCGGCGGAGCGCCGGCACGGCAGGCGGTGACCGTGGACCGCAACCCGCGCTCCACCCGCACGGCTTTGTCGCCCGATACGAGAAAATGGTTCGGATCGGGTTACCGAAAAATCGGATCTTTCGCATCGGCAGGCTGGGCGGCTACCCAGCCTTAGTGTCGAACGAAGCGGAACTGCTGGGTGCCGTGCTCGCGCGGATCCGGACCGTGCTCGGCGACGCGATAGCCCTCGTGCGCAGCGAGGAATGATTGCGCCGGAATCCAGTTCCTGGCGTACTTGACGAGCTTGTCCTTCGACGTCGGCAGCGCTCCCGGTCCATTGTCGCTGAGGAAGGATGTCTGCACCTCTGCCTTGGCATTGGCGTCGCTGATCGGCACGCGATACCATGCCATCGCCGCAGGCCGCGTGGCACACAAAGTGCGGATGGTCTCGATCGCTTCCGGGACGTATTGGATGGCGCCGTTCGAGTGCATCAGCTCGATGTCTCCGAGCCAGTCGGCGGCTTCGCGGATATCGCTGAAGAACATCAGCCGATTGGTCGCCAACTGACGCGCGCGGCGCGCCATGGCCGGCGTTTCCACCACCGCCCAGCGGATGTCCGGCGCCTGCTTGCGGGCGAGCTTGTAATGCAGGCCGGCGCCGCCTCCGAAATCGAGCACTGAATTGATCCCGGCCACGAGCGGCCAGTCGCCGGTAGGATCGTAAGCGATGGTCTTGTGGAAGATCGTCTCGACCAACTCCTCGCTCTCATACCCCTCGATGACTTCGCGAGGCGGGAACAGCTTGCGTTTTACTCTCTGCATCAAGGTCATCGACCCCTCCCGTCCAAGCTTTTTTCGGCAGCGCTCACCTCCCTACTGTCAGAAACATTTGGAAACAATTCGACCGGGTGCGAATTACGGTCGCGGCCCTTACCTGCGTCCGGCGCAGGAGGAGGCCTTTGCGAGCCTTGCGGTGGACGCCGCGCCGGTAACTGATGCAGCCAGCCAATGATACCGACGGCTAAAGCCGTGGAGTCCCGGTCTTAATGTCCGGGCGCTATTTCCAGCAAATGCGTGAACGCCGCGATTCGGCCCTGTCGGTTCGCCCCGAGTGGGCGCATTCCGGGCTCGGAAGGCCAGCCTGCCGGATTTCAAGACGGCTGGCCAGTGGCCCCAATCGGTACCCCAGCCTTCTGTTTTTCCTGTTATTTTGCGCTGTGCCATGCTGGCGACAGGCCTATGATTATATTAAAGAAAGGCCTGATGGCGAGATGCCTCGCCAAGACGGTCCCGTAGCTCAACCGGATAGAGTAGCGGATTTCTACTCCGCGGGTTGCAGGTTCGAATCCTGCCGGGATCGCCATCGTCCAAACGGTCACTAAAGTCATTGAAGAAAAGAACTCTGATTGACCACCTTTTCGGACGCCCGTTCGGTGGATCACATTTCGATGCGACAGCATCGCGCGTTGCTTGATATCAGATTGAGACCTAGTTTTAGGGTTGCTGCATCCGAAGGAGCAGCCAATAGTTGAAAAAATTGGAGGCCATCTATCCATCTATCCATCTATCCATCTATGGGGCGAGCACAATTTGAGTTCACCGCATTGCCACGAATCATCGCAGAAAACGAAACCCACGAGGTTCTCGCGATCCCGGTTTCGAAGGCTTGTCTAGCACGCAATATCCATTTCTTCGGAGCGCTTACCGATTGCGCGACCACAAGGACGGTGCCGCCGGCCTTTGACTGACATTCAGTAAGATTCCACTCGCGTTTAGGGGGCAAGATGGATTTTCTGGATGCTTGGCGCCAACGCGCCATGCAAGTCACATCCGGCTGGCGGGACGCCGGACGCGTGGCCTCGGAACGCGTCCGTAGCTCAATAACAAGCGGACTGACCGCGACGGCCTCTGTTGCCGGCGAGGCGTATACGGCCGCGCTCGATTGGAGAACAACAGCGAATTCAGCAATTGGCTGGCAGATCACTTGAGCAACCAGTACGCGACCATTGCTAGTAAGGCTATGGATGCTGAGTATCTTCGCACACACATCGGCGGCAGCTGGCACAGGCTCTACGACGGTGGCCATACCCTTGCGGGTAGTTGGAAGGCCGTTAGCACGGCGTTGCCCGACCTTGGCGCGCTGGAGCAACTTGGCACCTGGGCGAACGAATATTGGAAAGACTTAATCACGGCTCGCGGTATGCCGATCATAATCCTCGATCATGCCGATCAAGTCAGCGAATACTTCAAGCACTTAGATTGTGTAAACGTGGCTCAGCTTGTAGGTGGCGACGTTTGCGGCGTGTCAATCTACTGCAACTGGAACGACCCGGCCAAATTAGTGGCATCGGCCACGGCGACTCAATGCAGCGGCATTGTCTACGCCAACGTAGTGGCCCCGCTTGTTGGTCTAATCGCCCTCGGGCGAGCCTATTTCCTGGTTAGGAAATCTGAGCACGATGATCTCCAAGACCTGATTGAGCCAGCATTGAAAGGTCTGGCGCGCAGCGGCGCTACCGTTCTGCTAATCACCGTCATACCGGGTGGCTTCTTGGTGCACCTTAGTAGCGGCATCGTGATTAGCCTCGCCCATGGCTACGTCTGGGACAAGGGCCGCGAGAGTAAGGAGGCGATTTTGACAATGATGAAGGACTGCCTCGCTAACTTACAAAGTGGGGTGCCCGGGCCTCGGGGCCTTCCGCTGTTGCCCCAAAACGATGGGGCGACCTAGAGCAGAGCGTCCTGCGTGCACCCCAACGGGCTGCGTGCTCGGCATCAGATCGGATGGCAAAACGGAGCCGAACGCCTCAAGCAACTGAAAGCGAAAAATGACGAAGCGGATCGATCGGATTCCAAATCGAACCCTCGACACCTGGGAAGCGGAGCTCGCCAACTGGATGCAGCCGCCGGAATACCGTCACCGTCTCGATGAGATTCTTCGATCTATCCCTCGATCGATCTTTTTCCGGCAAGCCGGCCTCACATTTCTGCGTGACGCCTGGATTGCCAGCCGCGTCGCTGACGCACTGTCATCGGACGCCGTCAGATTAGTGTCCGCCGACCGACCGGACTTCGAAGTTCAGACCAAAGGGCAAATCGATCAGTTCGAAGCGACTGAGGCCGACATGGATGGACGTCGTCGCGGCGATGAACCAAATGGGTCGGCTATAAGGCAGGACCCGGTCGAGGATTGGCGCAAGAGATTCGAGGCAATTCCGGCAGCACTCGATCGCGTGATCAGCAAGAAATTGAGCAAGGAATATCGACCAGATACCAACCTAGTAATCTACATCAATCTTGGCTGCTACGGAGCCTATGTCGATGAAGGGCTGCCGATACTTCGTAAAGGTACCTTCCCTGCAAAAGATGCATTCAGACATCTTTTTGTCCTATGGGAGGGCACGCTCTACAGGTTTTGGGAGGACGGAGCGTACGCGTTCGACAAATGGCAATCCGCCCGCGTGACCGACTTCTGATCGATCGAATTTCGAAGCAGCCTGTGGATGCGCCTAGGAGGCAGAGCTATCCAACTGGACTCCGCCGCCGGAATACCGCGACCGAGTCGACGAGATCCTAGGATCTATAATCTCGCACCCGCTCCACTTTCATCATGGGATACTCGCAGGCAAAGCTTGATTGCCTCCTGTCGGGAGCATTGCCCGAGCCTGCAAGAGTCGATATCGGCTGCTTCCATGGAAGCCGTATATGTCGAGGAACGGCACTCAGATGATTAGCGATATGCTATACCTACATTGACATACATTAGCGATATGCTAATTATTTAGCACATGGAAATTCGCTATACCAAAGCCGCTGCTAAGGCCCTGATGAAGATGCCGACCAACACGGCCCAACTGATCCGGGGAAAAATTCGACAATATGCGGCGGACCCCGCAAGCTTAGCGAACAACGTCAAGAAGCTTCAGGGGCGAGAGGACGAATACCGGCTGCGTGTGGGGGATTGGCGCGTCATCTTCACCCAGGACGGCGTTGTTCTGGATGTATTGAAGGTGCGTCCGCGCGGCAGCGCTTACGAGGACTAGGTCTATGAGCAAACCGAATATTATCACCACTCCGAGCGGGGACCGCATGGTGCTCATTCCTTTCGAGGAGTATGAGCGCCTGGTCGAAGCCGCCGAGGATACGGCCGATACGCGTGATATTGACGAGATCAAGCGTCGCCTTGCATCCGGCGAAGAGGAATTGATCCCCGCGGAAGTCGTGGACCGACTCATCGACGGCGAGAACAAGCTTCGCGTTTGGCGCGAGTACCGCGGCATGTCCGCGAAGGAATTGGCCGAAGCAACCGGTCTCGCCGCGCCGTATATCTCGCAGCTCGAGACCGGTAAGCGAGATGGGACCATCGAGACGTTCAAGAAGATCGCCGCCGCGCTGCGCGTCGATATCGACGACATCGCTTAGAGTGGCTCCCGCAAGCAAGCGAAGGCACCTGCTGGTGGTTCGAAGTTCCCTCCCAATCCGTCTCCGGACGGGGCTGTTCGATCCGCGAAGCCTCCGGTTCGGGCTATTGGCCTTTCCGGCGAGTTTCGGGAAAGGTCGACAAGCGGGAGCTACTACGGAAGGGGATTAACCCGCTCGCTCCTGAGATATCCGGTCGCTGCAACGCGGAATCTCAGCCTTAAGTAGTGGCAGTGGTTTTCCGGATATATCGCGATCACAGCTCAGCGTAAAAGGTATCCAGAGAATGCACGCGTGCGTATGGGAGTTGCGTAATTGCGGCAGAAGCTCCGGATTTCCAGGAACCGACGATCATTATTGGAACTATTTTCACCTGATCTACTCGAACAGCTCGCCGAGTTGGAATGGTTGAGAGAGCAGGTCAGGCAGGCGGAAAAGCTGAATCCGCAGCAGATACTGACTCAATTCAAAGCTTACCGGCAGCAGAAGGCGACCAAGGCCAGGCGGACCGCGCACTAAAGCGGAATGAAGTTAGCTTGAATCGATTTGGGATTCCCAAATCAGGCGGTTTCTGATTCACCATGCTGGCTGGGCTGGAGGCCGGCATGGATGGGCAAGCCTTACTCTTTGGATTTGAGGAAGCGGGTCGTTGCGGCGGTTGTGAGTGGAGGGCTGTCGTGCCATGAGGCGGCCGAGCAGTTCGGGATCGCCGTCAGCACTGCCATTGGATGGGTGCGCCGGCAGCGCGAGACCGGCAGCAT